>CAZYIG010000059.1:0-5924 GCA_964647205.1 uncultured Candidatus Saccharibacteria bacterium
TTTTTATTAATAAAATGGACCGCATGGGGGCGAACTGGGAAAAAGACATGGCCTCAATCCACGAACGCTTAACGCCCAACGCGGTGGCGGTTAATTTGCCAATTGGCGCGGAAGAAAATTTTCTCGGCGTAATCGATCTTTTCAAAATGAAAGCCGTAAAGTTTGAAGGTGAAAAGGGTGAAAAAATCGTGGAAGAAGACATTCCAGCCGATAAATTGGAATGGGCCAAAAAGTATCGGAAAATCTTGATTGAAAAAATTGTGGAACAGGATGATGCTCTGATGAGCAAATATTTGGATGGTCAGGAAATTCCGGTGGAAGATCTAAAGAAAGTTTTGCGTCAAGCAACAATTGCCATCAAAGTTATTCCGGTGCTTTGCGGAACGGCTTTAAAAAATAAAGGCGTGCAGTTAATGTTAGACGGAGTTTGCGATTTTTTGCCATCACCGGCTGATTTGCCGCCGATTGAGGGTTTTGATGTTGATGATGAAACTAAAAAAATTACCAGAGAGACAAAAGATGATGTGCCTTTCTCGGCGCTGGCTTTTAAAATTGCCACCGACCCATTCGTCGGGCAATTAACTTTTTTTAGAATTTATTCTGGCTCATTGCAAGCCGGTTCTTATGTTTTGAATACCTCATCCGGTCAGAGCGAGCGCATCGGCCGGATTTTGCGCATGCATGCTAAACACCGAGAAGAAGTTAAAGAAATGTTTTCGGGTGAAATCGCCGCGACGGTGGGTCTTAAAAATACTGGAACCGGTGATACACTTTGTGATCCGGAGCATCCTTTGATTTTGGAAAAAATGGATTTTCCAGAGCCGGTTATTTCTTTGGCGATTGAGCCAAAAACTAAAGCGGACCAGGAAAAAATGGGCATTGCCTTGCATCGCTTGGCCGACGAAGATCCGACTTTTAGAATTAAAGGCGATCCTGACACTGGCCAGACAATTATTGCCGGCATGGGCGAATTACATTTGGAAATTATTGTGGATCGCATGATGCGAGAATTTAAAGTTGAAGCGAATATCGGCCGGCCGCAGGTAGCGTATAAAGAAACCATCAAAGGAACAGCTGAAGCTGAAGGAAAATACATCAGACAGTCCGGCGGTCATGGCCAATATGGTCATGTTCGTTTGCGGGTTGAAGCGAAAGAGCAGGGTTCAGGTGTGGAATTTATTAATGAAATTAAAGGCGGTGTTATTCCTCAAGAATTCATTCCGGCCATTGAAAAAGGCGTTAAGGAAGCGACTGACAAGGGCGTTCTGGCTGGTTACCCGTTACTGGACTTATCGGTCACTTTGTATGACGGTTCTTATCATGATGTTGACTCATCGGAAATCGCTTTTAAAATTGCGGCCGCCATGGCTGTACAAGAAGCAGCCAAAAGAGCTAAACTGGTATTACTTGAACCGTTAATGAAATTGCAAGTAATCACGCCGGAACAGTTTATGGGTGACACAATTGGTGATATCAACTCTAAGCGCGGACGGATTGAAAATATGGCTGACCGGGGAGAAGGAATTGCCCGGGTTAAAATTATTGATGCTTTTGTACCGCTATCGGAGATGTTCGGTTACGCGACTGCTTTGCGGTCTATGACGCAAGGCCGAGCCTACTTCACAATGGAATTTGATCATTACGAAGAAGTACCGGCTAACATTACGCAACAAATTGTGGAGGGGAGAAAAAAATAAAATTATAATGACCAATTTCCAATGACCAATTTCCAATGAAGTCTCGCTTCGCGAGACAGATTAGAAATTAGATATTAGGAATTAGAAATTTTATTGCCATGTGGGAAACGATTAAAAATATCTTGAAAAAAAATAATGGGACTTGTATCATTGTGGAAGATGGCAAACCGATTTACATCGTGACGCAATTTGATGAATACGAAAAAATGCTTAATGGACAATCAGAGGCTGAATCGCCGATGCCGACGCCGGTTAAAAAGATTATCGCGGAAAAAGAAATAGAAATGGCCGAAAAAATCAATCAGGAAATTATTGATTGGAAGGCTAAGCAAGCTGAAAATAATCCAGAAGTGAATCTGGCTGATATTACCGAAAGCGACGAGCTAAAGATTGAAAACTTGCCTTTTGTTTAGAGACTTTTAAAGCAAAATAAGCGGGAGGTTGGTTTCCGGCTGAAACTTCTAACAGGGTTTGACCCTGTATAGAAGTCCAGTCATGTTATGGGTAAAATGAAGCAAGGAAGCGATCTCGCCTGCGGCTTTAAGGTGAGGTTTCTCGAGTTTTTACGAAAACTTCTAACAGGGTTTGACTTTTTCGGGAAAATAATATAGGATATATAAGTTGTAAAAATTAGTTTAAAATAAAATTAATTCGCAGGTATTTGCTGAATAATCGCCAATAATTCTCACACAAGAATGTTAGCGACTGGGCGGCAAAATAATTTGTGATCAAAGATGGCAGAAAAATTTGAACGCACTAAGCCTCACGTAAACGTGGGCACCATTGGTCATGTTGACCATGGAAAAACGACCTTAACGGCCGCCATGCTGCATGTCATGGAATTGGCTGGACTAAAAGCGTCTAAAAAAGGCGTTGACCAGATTGACGCGGCGCCAGAAGAAAAAGCTCGTGGGATTACAATCGCCACGTGCCATGTTGAATATGAAAGCGAAAAACGTCACTATGCTCATATTGATTGTCCGGGCCATGCTGATTATATTAAAAATATGATTACCGGAGCTGCTCAAATGGATGGTGCAATTTTAGTGGTAGCCGCGACTGATGGTCCGATGCCTCAAACCAGAGAGCATATTCTTTTAGCCTATCAGGTAGGCGTTCCGCAATTGGTTGTCTTTTTAAACAAAGTTGATCAGGTTGATGACCCAGAATTAATTGATTTAGTGGAACAGGAAATTAGAGAACTGTTAACCAAATATAATTATCCGGGAGATAAAACACCGATTATTCGGGGTTCGGCCCTTAAGGCCTTGAATGCCAAATCAAAAGACGATGCTGATGCTAAACCGATCATGGAATTATTAAAAGCGCTGGATGAATTTATTCCGGAGCCGGTTCGTGATACCGCCAAACCATTTTTGATGCCGATTGAAGATGTTTTCTCAATTGAAGGACGCGGCACAGTAGTTACTGGCCGGATTGAAAGAGGTATGGCGAAGGTTAATGAAGAAGTGGAAGTTGTCGGTTTACGGCCAACTCAAAAAACCGTTATTACCGGGATCGAAATGTTTAATAAATCTTTGGATGAAGGTTTGGCCGGAGATAATGCGGGCATTTTGTTGCGTGGTTTGAAGAAAGAAGACGTGGAACGTGGCCAAGTTATTGTTAAACCGGGTTCTGTTAATCCGCACACCGAATTTGAAGCGGAAATTTATATTTTGACTAAAGAAGAAGGCGGACGGCACACCCCGTTTTTTAAAGGCTACAAACCGCAGTTTTATATTAGAACAACCGATGTAACCGGTGAGATTGAATTACCAGAAGGAACGGAAATGATTATGCCGGGCGATACAGTTAACTTAAAGGTCAAATTGATTAATTCGGTTGCTTTGGAAGAAAAACAGAAATTCGCGATTCGCGAAGGCGGTCACACTGTCGGCGCCGGCGTGGTGCTGAAAATCATCAAATAATAATTCATTAATTTAGTTCTTTGCGATTATGTCTTCAGTCAAGAAAGAAAACGAAAACGAGAAAGAAGGAGTCACTCAGCGGATTAGAATAAAGATCCGGGCCTATGATCATAAGCTGATTGACCAGTCGGTCAAGCAAATAGTGGAAACGGCTCAGCGATACGGCGCGCAAATTTGCGGCCCGGTTCCTTTACCGACCGAGTTTCACAAATATACGGTTAATAGCGCAACTTTTAAGTATAAGGATTCCAGGGAACAGTTTGAAATGCGGGTTCACAAGCGTTTGGTTGATATTCTAAATCCCGGAGCGAAGGTTATTGATTCTCTGATTAATCTGAATTTACCCGCTGGCGTGGATGTGGAAATAAAAATGTAGTAAGTCTTTATCTGGAAAAAAGTTTTTTTGCCAAAGATACGTTTTAAGTTAAGGTTTTCTGGGCGAAGAGACAAAACTGACAAAGTAATATTTAGTCAATTTATGATTTTTTCAGAATTAAATTAATTAAGAAGTTGAATAAAATTGGTAGCTACCCAAAATGCCGGGTGAGCGCCCGGTATTTTGTTAGGGATTGTTCAAAATCTGGAGGACGCAAGGACGAACAGATTTTGATGACAATCCCTAATCCGCCATAATTTCTAACAATGAACTTGGTATTCCGATGAAGGACAGCGAAGCGGCTTCGCCTCCCTTCACTGGAATACCAAGAACATCAATGGAAATTAGGCGGATGCTCAGTTTTGTAGCAAAAAATTCTTCGCTACAGGTGAGCTCGAATTTTTAGACCTGCCCGCCAATAACCAAAGTGAGAAGTACGGAAGAGGCAGGTAACATAGTAAATAATTTTTTTGTCTATCATAGCGAGTAATCATTATTGGCTTTGGTAGGCGGGCAAAAATGGCAAAATTTATCCTGGGGAAAAAAATAGAAATGACGCAGATGTTTGATAAAGACGGCCAAGCGGTGCCCGTTACTTTTGTGCAGGCTGGTCCGTGTTTTGTTACCCAGAAAAAAACGAAAGAGAAAGATGGTTACGAATCTTTGCAAATTGGTTTTGGCGAGGTAAAACTTAAAAAATTAACCAAACCAGAGCAGGGACACCTAAAAAAATGCCAAATGACAAATGACAAATGTCAAAATCTGAAATTTCTAAGAGAATTTAGAGTTAAAAATTCAGAGTTAGAGCTAGGCAGTGAGATTAAAGCAGATATTTTTAAAGAAGGGGATGCGGTTAAGGTAATTGGCACTAGCAAGGGTAAGGGTTTTGCTGGCGTGGTGAAAAGACATCATTTTGGCGGCGGTCCGGCTTCTCACGGACAAAAACACAGTTTGCGGGCGCCGGGTTCCATCGGGGCAACTTTTCCCGAGCGCGTGCCAAAAGGCCGGCGCATGGGTGGCCGGCTGGGCAACGACCGAGTTACGGTGGAAGGCTTAAAAATTTTTAAGATAGACGCGGAAAATAATATAATTGCAATTAGCGGTGCAGTACCTGGAATTAGGGGTTCATTATTAGAGATAATTGGCTAGGGGCTACTTGCCCCGTACCGAGCTTTGCTCTGGTGCTGGGGTTCCGGGAGTCCGCGGAGCGTTGCTGGAAATTGTTAGCGAAGAATAATTTAAAAAAATGTTCCCCTCTTTGTAAAGAGGGGTTAGGGGAGATTTAGAAGAGCTTTTTTGTTTCAGAAGAGCTTTCTTAAATCCCTCCTAGCCTCCTTTTAAGAACAAATTTTAGTCGGAATTGACTAATGAATAAGTATAGCAAATAATATGGAAATTGTCAAGAAGACAAAAAAAGTTGCCAAGGCAGAAAAAGCGGTAAAAAATACACCAGCTAGCTTAGATGTGGCTGTTTATAATCAAGAAGGAAAAGAAGTTTCAAGAATTGATTTACCAGCGGAAATTTTTGATTTAAAAATAAATTCCGATTTAATTTCCCAAGCCTTAACGACCCAGCTGGCCAATTCTCGCCAGTCCATTGCTCATGCCAAAGACCGATCGGAAGTACGCGGTGGTGGTAAAAAGCCTTGGCGGCAAAAAGGCACGGGTCGAGCGCGGCACGCTTCCATTCGTTCGCCATTGTGGGCGGGCGGCGGCGTTACTTTTGGCCCGCGGAGCGAAAAGAACTTTTCTAAAAAAATTAACAAGAAAATGAAGCGGCAAGCTTTATTAATGGTTTTGTCAGGCAAATTTAACGATGACGAAATAATTTTTTTGGATGAGTTGAAATTACAACAACCAAAAACCAAGGAAGCTTTTGGTATAATCGCGAAATTAAATAAAACTTTGAAGAAAGAGTTGAAT
>CAZYIG010000060.1:0-5913 GCA_964647205.1 uncultured Candidatus Saccharibacteria bacterium
TCTTGGTATTCATCAACCAGAATATATTTAAATTTTTCCTGATATTTGGCCAGTAGTTTGGCGTCTTCCATAAAAAGCTTAACCGGCAGAAGAAGCAAGTCGTCAAAATCAACCGCATTATTTTTTTTCAGACGCTCTTCATATGGTGTCCAAATCTTGGCGGCGATTTCCGGAAAATAATCGGTCGCGTTGGCGGCAAAAGCGGCCGCGTTGCCCAGCTCGCTTTTTTGTTGAGAAATGAGTCCGTAAATAGCGTTTGGGTTGAATTGGTCTTCGGACAGAGATAAGTCCGCCATAATTTTTTTAATCATATTTAAACTGTCTTTGTCGTCAAAAATTACGAAGTCTCGTTTCCAACCTAGGGCTTCTATTTCCTGCCGCAAAATCTTGGCGCAAACTGAATGGAAAGTACCGACGGTTGGTAATCTATGGTTGTAGCTATTTCCCGAAGAAATTAATTTAGCGATTCGCTCTTTCATCTCGTTAGCCGCCTTATTGGTGAAAGTAACGGCTAGGATATTCTCGGGGGCGACTCCTTGGCCAATCAAATAAGCTACGCGATGAGTCAGGACGCGGGTTTTGCCGGAACCTGGTCCGGCCACAATTAAAACAGGACCGTCAAGGTGAGTGACGGCTTTGACTTGCTCGCTATTTAGTTCTTCGAGTAACTTTTCCATTTTTTTACTAGTTAAGTATAAAGCAAAAGTGGTTAAGTCGCTAGAGCTTCTTTGTGTCTGATTGATGAGTCGTTCCGAAGCCAAGCGAATCTATGATAATAATTTTCAAGCACCAAGCTCCAATTTACAATGAAATCTCAATGACTGAATGACCAAATTTTCCCCGGCCTCGCCTTCGGCTTGCCGAGGGCGGGCAAATGTTTGAAAATTGAAAATTAGAACATTCATTGATAATTGAAAATTGATAATTGAAAATTAAAACAGATTCTTCTTCATTTGTTGATGGAATAGGTTTTTGGCCAGAAGGTTTTCCTCCTAAATACCAGTTTTATCTTTTTTTAGCGAGTTGTTGACCCCGCATAAAGGCTCAGTAGGACTTGAGATAGAGCATCTTTTTAACCGATTACGCCTACGGCTTCGCTAACTAATAGGTTAATATTCGTGGTCGGCCTTCTGCGGGGTGCACTTTATCGGGAATTTAGTTGGGTTAGCATATTTCCTTAAAAGCGCCAGTTTTGTATTTTTTTAGTTTATTGTTGACACTAAAACCAGCCGGATGATAACATTAAAGAGTCTCAGGGAGGGGTTATTTTTTTAACAAAATCCTTTGTTTAAAGGAAAAACCCCGCAAAGAAAATAGGGATTATATTTTGTATCTGCTCATAGAGAGTAGGCTTAATCTATTCCTTCCTCCTTCCTAAAGAACGGGGTTTCTAGCGGGGCAGGGAGACATTAAAGTGAATAGCTACCATACAAATAAAGACCATAAAACACCAAGCCATAGCCGGCTTTTTAGAGTCCTTCGGAGACCACTTCAATATTTAGGGCATCATCGGCGCCCCTTAATAGTTGCGGTGGTTATTTTGTTTATTTTTGGTGGTTTACACTATTTTGGCTTGGGCGCTGGAGCCAAAAAGAGCTTAATAGAAAGCCAAGGAGTATTAGAGGGAAGCCTAATAGAAGAAGGCAGAATAGCTTTTGATCAGGGAGGGATTTTAAATAGCATGGTTGGTTTCAGTTCTTTGGCTGTTCCCGCGGCTCAAGCGAGTGTTGATTTTTCCTTAGATGACGAACAAGAAAATCAAGATTCATTAACCTTGGATGGGGGTGGATTTGTCTCGCCCGGAATGGTGGCGGATGCCTTTATGAATATTCAAAGAGAAGCAGCCACTTATATTGTGCAAAATGGCGATTCCCCTTTCTCAATTGCGATTAAGTTCGGTATAAACACGGAGACGGTTCTGTGGGCCAATAATCTGGGTGAATTTGATTATATCCAGCCGGGCCAACAGCTTTTAATTTTACCGATTAACGGGGTTCGAGTAAAAATTGCGGCCAAAGATACTATCGCTTCTTTAGCGAAAAAATATAAGGGGAAAGAAGCCGAGGTTCGGGCTTTTAACAATATTTATGATGATGCTAAATTGATAGCGGGTAATTTTATTATTATTCCTGATGGCGAAATAATTACCTCGGCCAAGGCGAGTCCAAAAGTGACAGCGCCAAAATATGCTAAGAATGCGCCAGCGGCCAGCAACTGGCTGATTGTCCCAACTTCGGGCAAAGATTGGGGTCGGCTTCATGGCGGTAATGGCGTGGATGTAGCAAATACTTGCGGCACTCCAGTCTACGCGGCGGCGGCCGGCACGGTGACTCTATCGGATGGTATCGGATGGAATTTTGGTTACGGTAAATATATTATAATTAAACATCCCAATGGTGTTTCAACTCTTTATGGCCACTCTTCTCGTCTTCTCGTTGACGTTGGCGAACAGGTTGAACAGGGTCAGTTAATAATGTTAATGGGAACCACTGGCCGTTCAACTGGTTGCCATTTGCACTTTGAAGTTCGCGGCGCCAAGAATCCGCTAGTGGGAGCGAAAACCATCAAGTAAAAAAGTGATCGAGTGAGCAAGTAACTAAGTGATTCCCGCCCGAGGCGGGTCCGCCCGCTTTACCAAAGCTTCAGCGAGGCGAGCCTTTGGTGGAAAGTGAAAATAGTAGGCGATTAAAAAAGCCCTGCATGCGCAGGGCTTTTGAGTTAATTCGGCTTTCAGCATGGAAAGATTATACAAGCGGCTTGCCAAATTGTTTCTGGCTCGCCTGGCTCGTTCGGTTGCTTAACGGCGCAATATCCTCGCCATCCTCCGCGAGCCGGGTGCTTTACGGATTCTAATACATAGCGGATAGGTTTTGTCGCTCCGCCCGTCGAACGGGGCAGATACTCTTTCGTGAAGCACAGAGGGTTCAGGAACTCTTTTACGATAGCCCCCTTGATGGTTGCTTCTCCGAAAGCATCCTTTGTCTCTCCCTCAAAGCTTCCGTCATCTTTTAATCTTAAGCTACCTGTAAATGGAAAAGGTTCGCCACGTTCTTGCTTCCAAAAGAATCCCATTATCAGACAAATAACTTGCATCTAGGCACCTCCTTGTAATATTACAGCAGTTTATTTATAAGAACTGTCTTCTTTGGGCATCAATTAATATTTATCATGGGTGATGACGAGAAGTCAATAAAAATTAATTGGATTTTATGATTGACGGAAGAAATGGTTTTGTGATAGGAATAGAAGAACGCGGGCACAGATTGGGATTACAAAAGGCCTAAAAATTACTCTCCCGGTAATTTGTTCCAAGATTTTTGGAATAGGCCTAACAAACCGCTTTCTGACTCAGACGGCGGGGCGATGTATAATTTGTGAAAACAGCATTTTCCGGATAAAAATCCCTGCTTTTATGGCTAGGATTTTTTGTTTGCCGAGATAGCTGTACGCTGGTTTGAAAAAAGGCGAGGTTTGAGGTAAAATGGGGGTAAGATAATTTTTTACCAAACTTATATGATTAAAAGCCGAACCTTGTATTTTGGCGATAATTTAGAGATTCTTCGGAAGAAAATACCGGATGAAGCTTTTGATTTGATTTATCTTGATCCGCCGTTTAATTCCAACCGCAACTACAATGTGCTTTTTAAGGAGGGCTTGCAAGACAGCCCGGCGCAGGTGCAAGCGTTTGAAGACTCATGGCACTGGACGGAAGACTCAAGGCACGCTTTTGATTATTTGGTTACGAAAAGCACTAGTGATATTTCCAATTTGATGCAAGCATTGGGAAAAATGATTGGCCACAATGATATGTTGGCTTATTTGACGATGATGACCGTGCGTTTGATTGAATTGCATCGCGTTTTGAAAAAGACCGGCAGCCTATATTTGCATTGCGATCCGACGGCCAGTCATTATTTGAAGATTATTTTAGATGCGATTTTTGATAAAAAGAATTTTAGAAATGAGATAGTTTGGACTTACAGACGT
This sequence comes from uncultured Candidatus Saccharibacteria bacterium, assembly GCA_964647205.1. GTDB lineage: Bacteria > Patescibacteriota > Minisyncoccia > Portnoybacterales > GWB1-42-6 > CAZYIG01. Next base: position 3,988 of record CAZYIG010000060.1, read on the forward strand.
TGGCCATCCAAATCAAAATTATTTCAAACGATGCACGACATAATTTTCTTTTATGTGAAAGATGCGAGTAAGGATTATACCTTTAATATTATATACCAACCGTTAGCCGATATAACTTTAAAAATACATAAAGGCAAGAAACAAAAAGCGACATTTATTGATGGTAAAAGATTATCAAGAGATCAGGAAGAAGAATCTACAGGGACACCTATACCTGACTATTGGTATATACCGGCAATAGCAGGCAATGCAAAAGAAAGATTGGGCTATCCAACTCAAAAGCCAGAAGAGTTATTGGAAAGAATCGTCAAGGCCAGCTCAAAAGAAGGCGATTTAATTTTAGACCCGTTTTGCGGGTGCGGGACGACGGTTTCAGTGGCCGAGCGGCTAAAGAGAAACTGGGTGGGTATTGATATCACCACGTTAGCCATAAATTTAATTAAACGGCGTCTGCGCGATCAATTTGGGCTGGGAGTGAAACAAATAATTACCGAGGGATTGCCGACTGATTTGGCCGCGGCTAAAGAAATGTTTACCAAAGACGCCTTTCAGTTTGAGTATTGGGCATTGGACTTGATAAACGCTATGCCCGGCCCGAACAAAAGCAAGGACAATATGCGCGGGGCGGACAAAGGGATTGACGGCATAGTTACCTTTTTTAAGGGGGCACTGAATGGGAAAACGGAATATGGAAAAGCGATTGTTCAAGTGAAAGGCGGATCGGCTCACAGAAATGACATCGCAACTCTAAAAGGCGATATTGAAAGAGAAAAGGCTGATTGTGGAATTTTTATAACGCTTGAACCGCCAACAAAACCCATGGTTCAAGAGATAATTGATTCAGGCGAATTTAAGACGCCGTTTACGGGTCAGTTTGAATTTCCCAAAATTCAGATTTTAACGATCGAAGATATATTAAAAGGTAAGCAACCTAATTTACCATACGGTTTGGTAAAAAACTACCATAAAGAAGCTAAGGCGGTGGAGGAAGATAACGGAATAACGCAGAATAATTTGAATATTTGATTTTAGCTTAGAGGAAATATAAAAATCAATTAAAATAATATCGCCATGACAACAATGGATGGCATTATAATAATTTCTGCTATCTCCGCCACTGTCGGTGCTTTTTATGCATATAAAACATTTTGGGCGGCAAAAAGTCCAAAAATTGTTATTGAAATATTTTTCAATAATTCGCTCGAAGTTCGTAATATCGGTACGGATATGGCTAAAAATATAAAAGAGAAAAGAGGACTTCTTAGAGATACGCCAGAACAACTATGGAATTTTGCGGGGCCACTCGATTACATTCGGGAAAAGAATCCTGGCATTTGGGAAACAGCCAATTTTAAAGATGATAAGATGCCGAAACCTTCAACATCTGTAATAATTTGTTTTGAATACGCAAATACTGACGGAAAGATTTTCTATTCTGAAATTAAGGTTGATCGAGCTCAAAGTCCCTCTCAGATTTATTTTAGCGCTTCCAATTTAATTAAGTGGGGCAGAATTAGTAATCTGTAAAAGTTTGACTTCAGCAATAATAAGTGATAAGAAAAAAGCCCGGCATGTGCTAGGACTTTTTAGTATCTAAGTCGATTTTTTTATTCTTCTCTTCTTCGCCCTTCTCTTTCGGATCTGCGCTGTTGGGATCCATAGATGAAAGAAGAAATAACAGAAACTAAATAAGAGCCACCCAGGATTGTGCCGCCAACAGTGTATCCATTATAAACTAAGAAAGTTGATAGAATAAGAGAGAGAATACCCATTGTAAGAGCAAAACATAGTCCGCGACGGGAATTCAATGTATCGGAAGTGATGACGGTTTTTTCCAGTTGTTGCCTATGATCGGATTGCTTTTCGGCCATGGCCAAAATTCTTTCTGCGGCACCGGGAATCATCTTTTCGTATTTTTCTAAAGTT
>CAZYIG010000061.1:0-5830 GCA_964647205.1 uncultured Candidatus Saccharibacteria bacterium
TCACTTCGCGATTTATTAATAAATTCTGCGTAGCAGGATACCAAAATTTTACCTGCCTGCTAAAGCCAAGCTTAGCTTGGCCAAAGCCGATAATGATTAGCTAGAATATAGATAACGCAAGCTAAAGCATAATATCGAATATAATTCCCAGTAATCAGCTTTGGTTATCGGCGGGCACGGCATTTTAAGATTTTAATTTTTCATTAATTATGAGGCCAGGATGGGAGTCGAACCCATTCATAGAAGTTTTGCAGACTTCCGCCTTCCCACTTGGCTACCTGGCCCAATGCCTGTTTCTTTTTTAACACAAAAATGATGAGGATTCAATCGCATCATTCTCTCATCATCTCTTTTATTCTCCCGATGATTTCTTCTTTGGCCAGTTCGCTTTTAAAGCCGGCGGCTAGTTTGTGTCCCCCGCCGCCAAAGCGCTGAGCGATTTTGGCTACATTAACATCGCGATTTTTTTGAGACCGGAGAGAAACATCAATTATCCCCGGTGTTTTTTCAATCAAAGAAAGAGCGATTTTAGCTTCTGGGATATTACTTAGCAGTCCGGCAATTTTTAATTCTTTAAAACTATCAGTTGATTGAGAAAAAAGTTGATAATTTATAAAAGAAAAGATTAAACCAGCTTCTTTATCAATTTCCATATTAGCAAAAGCTTGGTTAATGGCCAACGCTTTTTCTTGAGGTAATTCTTGTTTTTGAGTCGCAAGTATTTTTTGCCAACGAGCTCCTTTAGCCATTAGTTGCCCAGCTATTCTTAAAGTAGTCGCCGTGGTATTTGAGTGGCAGAAAGCGCCAGTATCATCAATTATTCCGGCTAAAAGACAAGTGGCGATTTCTTTCCCAATGGGCACCTCTAAGAAATTAATAAAATCATAAATTATTTCGGCCGTTGAAGAACGATTGGCATCAATGATCTTTAGTCCTTGGTTGCTGGAATTATTATCGGGCAAATGATGGTCGAAGGTTAAAATTTGGCAGTCTAAAAACGGATAATTTTTTTTTACCGTTAGTCTTTTAAGATTGCTATAATCTAGGCCGATAATTAAATCAGCGCGTAGGTCTTGGGGGGATAATTGTTGTTTTATCCGTTCTCGGCCAGGCAGAAAATTTAAAATTTTGGGCAAATTTAACGGACTAAAAGAGGCGGCCAGTTTGCCTAATTTTAAGAGAACGCTTTCCATAGCCAGCATTGAACCAATTCCGTCCGCGTCCGGTTCTTCGTGAGTGGATAAAATAATATGACGCGCCCCCAGAATCATTTCTTGAGCAATGGGAAAATTAGTCCGCATGGTTTTTTTGATTACTCTTGATTTAGTTTTTTTATCATGGCGTCAATTTTCTGCCCTTCCACTTCCTCGGTGTTTAAGACAAATCTAATTCTTGGCACAGGATGAAACTTGACTCTTTTGTTTAATAGGCCCTGCAACCAGCCAGCTTGAATTTTAAGCTGGGCATTTATTTTCTCGGCTTTGGCGTTTGGCCAAATACTAAAAACAATGTCAGCATTTTTAAGATCATCCGAGGCGGCGACTTTTAGAATAGTAACTAAAACGCCGGGCTCAATATCTCCCTCTTTCAACAGGATGTTGCCCATCTCTTGTCTGATTAATTCATTTATTTTTTCCAGCCGATGAGTCGCCATAGAGTTAGTTTACTAGAGATTTCTTTTCTTTTTTTCTTCTTTATAAAGATTCAGAATGTCGCCTTCTTCAACAATACTTTCGCTTTCAAAAAGCAGTCCGCATTCAAAATCTTTCGCCGCTTCATTGACGCTTTTTTTATTTTGTTGTAATTGGACAATTCGGCCATGGCCAACGATTTCTTTATTTTTTAAAATTTCCGCCAGGCTTCCCTTCTCCGCTTTGCCGCTCACTACTCGGCCGCCAATGATTTGCTGGTTTCCTTTGTTCTTGAAAACGGCTAAGATTTTTATCTGGCCAATATTTTGACGATTTATTTCCGGCGCCAAGAGCGAAGAAGCATCGTGTCGAATGGTTTGAATAAGTTCGTAAATTATATTAGAAAAAACTATTTTAATTTGCCGGCGCTGGGCCAATTCAGCTAATTGAGAAGAAGTTTTAATCCGAAAACCATAAATTCTGGCCTTGCCCGACTCGGCCAACGTGATATCATTTTCGGATATTTCGCCAATTTCGGATTTAATAACTCGTAAAATAACTTCTTCTTGCGGCACCGCCTTGATCATTTCGCGAATCGCTTCCAGCGATCCGGCCACGTCAGCTTTTAAAATCAGATTAAAAACTTTTTGATTTTCGCCGATTTCTAAAACTTCCGCCGGTTCTCGGCGGTTTTTTTCTTGTTGGATTTTTGCCGTTACTTTTTGCTTGGCTTCTTCCATTGACGGCATAACTTCCCATGGCTCCCCGACTGGCGGTAATTGATTAAATCCGGTTACCAAAATTGGCGTAGCTGGCGGCGCTTCTTTCAGCATTTTTCCCAAGAAATTCTCCATGGTTTTTATTTGTCCATAAGCTGATTCGGCGGCAATAATGTCTTTGCTCGAAAGAGTACCATTGCGAACTAATAAAGTAGAAGCGATACCTCTTTTGGCGTCGGTTTTAGACTCAATGACTAGTCCGCTGGCCGGAGCGAAATAATCGGCTTGAATATTTTCCATCTCGGCAATTAGCAAAATCATATCAAGCAAATCGTTGATTCCAAGACCGGTTTTAGCGGAAGTAAAAACCGAAGGGATTTGACCGCCAAGAGATTCTACCAGAACATCATTATTGGCCAATTCTTTCTTAACTTTATCGGGCAAAGCGGTTGGTTTGTCCATTTTATTAATCGCGACAATCATGGGCAGGTCTAAACGAAGAATATGGCCAATTGCTTCTTTGGTTTGGGGCTTAAGTCCTTCTTCAGCGGCCACTACCAAAATGGCGATGTCAGCCACTTTCGCGCCGCGCGAGCGCATAGCGGAAAAGGCTTCATGTCCCGGCGTATCAATAAAGGTGATTTTTTTCATGACTTGCCCCGTGGAACTTGAAGGATCCTTTACGGGGTGCTCTATTTGGTAAGCGCCAATATGTTGAGTAATTCCGCCGGCTTCTTTTTCGGCTATTTTGCTTTGGCGGATGTAATCTAAGATACTGGTTTTGCCATGGTCAACATGGCCGAGAATAACGACTATCGGAGGACGAGGTCGGCTGGCGGATTCATTTTTAGGAATATCTTTGGGTTTCATAGAAGTTCAATCTTCTAGCGGGTTTATAAATTATAAATCCTAAATTCTAATATTTAAATCCTAAACAAATCCAAAATCATAAATTCAAAAGCTTTAAACTAGGATAGGACTTATATTTGTTTTAAATTTAGTATTTGATTCTTTAGAATTTGTTTAGAATTTAGGATTTCGAATTTAGAGTTTTAGAAAAATCTATCGTTTTTTTCTCCTTGCCAGCATCTTAGTTTTGGCTTGCTTAATTTTGGCAATCATCGTTCCTCTCTCTCGCGCCAGCTCAATCGCTTCTTTTTCTTCGTTGGCTAAGGGATAGGTTGATTCGCCGTTCACTATGGGCTTGCTGTAAATTCTGGTTCCCTCTCGGGTGAATAAACTGGTTAACGTGAACCCATTATTTTCGGCATCCAAACAAGCAATTGCAAAACTTTGGTCACCGCCGGTATCATTAAAGGGATTAAACCGAACAACGCTTATTTTTTGGAGACTCTTCAGTGACATTTTTTCCAAATATTGGCAAAAGTTACTTAATTCTTCCAGGCTTTTTTCGGTTTGGCGCAAGCGCTTTATTTGTTCAAAAATCACGCCTTCCAGGTCCGATACCTTTGTTCCCCTGAACAATAATTTCATCTTTTTGCTAGTCTGGTAAATTTGCCAATGCAAGGTTAAATTCCAGGCCAGAAAAACAAAAGCCACTAAAATAATTAAGCCGAACAAGGGATTAAGGGTAATAGCGGCAAAAATTGAGGCGAGCATGATTAAGATAATTTTTATTGCGTTTATAACAAGATAAATTCTACGCTAAAAAATTGTGAATGTCCAATTAAGGGGGTTATTTTATCGGTAATTACCCGATTGACATATTGGATCAAAGGGTGTATGCTTAAAATAAAGTAAGTATTTCTCAATAAGTTTTCTCTTTCCTTATATTAAAAATATAAGCAAAGCGCCCCGTAAAGTTCCGCAGAGCGGAACCACGGGTCACGAAAGCAGAAGTTAAAGAGAAGAGGTCGTCTTACTCTCTTTCGCCACGGTATGAGCGTTAGCGAATAGTTGAGGCGAAGGAGAGCCCTTCCGGAGCTTTAGCGAAGGAGGGCAGCACAGCTACGAAGAGCAAGCAATAATTTTGCCTGCGCATATGTAGTTGTGAATAATCCAATAAAAAAGGAAAGAGAAAAAATGGCTAAGAAACTATACGTAGGCGGTTTGCCATACAGCACCACTGACGAAGCTTTGAAAGAGGCTTTTGCACAGGTGGGCACCGTCGAGTCAGCGACTATCATCGTTGACAAAATGTCTGGTCGTTCCAAGGGTTTTGGTTTCGTTGAGATGTCTTCCGATGAGGAAGCGCTGGCGGGAATTGAAATGTGGAATGGCAAAGAATTCGAAGGCCGAACCATTACGGTGAACGAAGCTCGTCCAATGGAAGCTCGTGCCCCGCGAAGCGGCGGTTTTAACCGCGGCGGAGCTGGTGGAGCGAGACGGGGTGGCTTTGGTGGCGGTAATTCAGGTGGAGGCTATGGTGGCGGACAACGCCGCAACAATTGGTAATTTTTACTAAATTGTAATAAAAATCCCCCCGCATTTTGCGGGGGGATTTTTTGTATTGCCGATAAATTGCCGATAAAATTTACTGAACTATGATTGACTTTTTTGTATCGGAAACTTGACTATTGGGCGCGTATAATACTGGATCAATGGTCCGCGTGAAACAGGTGCGGCCAGCTTTGTGTTGCCAAGAATAATTTTCCAGTCCCATTGGTCCGATTTCTGAAGGATATCGATTTGCTTGATCAGCAGGACTAACAGCGGAAAAGTTTGTGCAAAGTTCAAAAATTAAATCACTAAGGCCATTATATTCATAAACCGTTCCAGTCTCAGGGTCTTTTGGCGCGCTGTAACCAGAGATTGAATCATTCAATTCATTTAAGTTAATGGGTATTGCTCCTTTCTTCTGCCAATAGTAAACAATTTGTGACTGAATATTTTGTAAGTCTGATATGCGTTGATTATCCAGCTTCTCTAGTCTGGCCCTGAAGGGTGAACCGCTAATAAAGAAAGCGCCAATAATCGTAGCAACTATTATTAGAAGGGCTACCATACGCGCCATCCGGGCATTTTTTGGCACTTCTGGGGTCTCTCGTCTTAGTTCGGCTAAGTAATACCAAAAGACACTGCCGGCCACAATCGCCACCGCTAAAACTTTGAGAATAAATCGAACAGAAATTTCTCCATTTAGAAAAAAGAAAATAAGTGTCGCAAAATCAATAACGCAAGTAATAGCAGTAACAAAAAGAGTCAGATACAAAAGCCATTTGCGCAAACGGCCTTCACGCTTAGCTGGCGCTTGAAGATAATCTTTCTCGCGAAGACGCAAAACAAAAATATGAGTTGGTATAATGGCAATTAAAGTAGCTACCACCCAACGAATAGTTGACTGTGAAAAAGAATAAGGATTAGCTGCGTCAACGAAGAAGTAGTTTATGTATTGAAAAAGCAAGGTAACAATAAAAGAAGCGCTTAAATAAAGCGTTCCCATAACCCAAAGCTCTAGAAAGACATCTCTAGGTCCGGTTACTTTGACTGGCGTTAATGTGTTTTCCATAAGATTGTAAT
>CAZYIG010000062.1:0-5819 GCA_964647205.1 uncultured Candidatus Saccharibacteria bacterium
ATCCAAATATTAAATACCCGGTCGTTTACCTGAAAGATGTGGCAGGCTATATTTGGCGTGGCACGAAAGATAGCTGGCTGGCAATGGTTTTGGCGGTCGTAGGGATTGCCCTGGCCAGCGCTTTTGAAATAATGGCGCCGCTTTATTATAAGCGTTTTTTTGATCTTTTGTCTTCGGCGCAGGATAAAAATATTCTCGCTCCTCAGCTTATTCACGTTCTGGTTGTAATTTTAATAATTGCCGGCGCTTCTTGGCTTGGCTGGCGCGTTGGATCAATCGCCGGAATATCCTTTCAAACAAAAGGAATGGCTAATTTGAGACAGCAAGCTTATAACCATCTTATCTATCATTCTTATGGGTTTTTTGCCAATAATTTTACCGGCGCGCTGGTTCAGCGAGTGGGCCGGTATGCCCGTTCTTTTGAGCGCTTAACGGACCGGATTATCTGGAGTTTAGTTCCATTGCTGGTGCGTCTAGTGGGCATTACCATCGTCACCCTGACTATTGAAGCAAGATTGACAATAATGATTCTTGGCTGGGCCTTGCTTTATATGGCGACAAATTATTTTTATTCGCTTTGGAAATTAAAATATAATTTAAGAGCCGCCGAAGCAGATTCGCGGACAACGGCTGTTTTGTCCGATACAATTGCCAATCAAAATAATATTGAAATTTTTAGCCGGCACGAAAAAGAAAAGAAAAATTTTAAAGAAGTCACCGAACAGCAGAAAAAAATTGTCGCCTTTAACTGGAATATTGATTTAGGGCTGGATGCCATTCAGTCAGCTTTTATTATTTTTATTGAATTTGCCATTTTCTATTTTGCTATCCGATATTGGCAAGTTGGTATTGTAACCATCGGTACTTTTGTACTCGTGCAAATGTATGTTTTGGGACTGGGTATGCGCCTATGGGAATTTAGCCGGATTGTGCGTGATTTTTATGAAAGCTATGCTGATGCCAGAGAAATGGTGGAAATAATGAAACTGCCTTATGAAATAAAAGATTTGCCCGGAGCACAAAGTTTATCGGTACTGGCAGGGTGCGTTATATTTGAAAATGTCGATTTCGCTTTTAGCGATGCCAGTACCCGCGAAGTTCTAAAAAATATTAATTTAAAAATAGCTGATGGAGAAAAAGTCGCACTGGTGGGTCCTTCCGGCTCCGGTAAAACAACGCTAGTTCGTTTGCTTTTGCGGCTTTATGATACGCTGGGCGGGAAAATTTTAATTGATAATAAAAATATCAAAGAAGTAACTCTGGAAAGTTTAAGAAATAATATTAGTTTAGTTCCACAGGATCCAATCTTGTTCCACCGGACAATTATGGAAAATATAAGATACGGCAAAGACGACGCAACAAATGAAGAAGTTTTGACGGCAGCGAAACTAGCTCATTGCGATGAATTTGTAAATAACCTGCCTCAAAAATACGATACCTATGTTGGTGAGCGGGGTATTAAACTTTCAGGCGGAGAACGCCAGCGAGTAGCGATTGCCCGGGCGATTCTTAAGAATGCGCCGATTCTTATTTTGGACGAAGCAACTTCTAGTTTAGATTCACGTTCAGAAGCTTTTATTCAGGATGCCTTGGATGTTTTAATGAAGGATAAAACCGTTATGGTTATTGCGCATCGCCTTTCTACTATCAGAAAAATGAACCGGATTATTGTTTTGGAAAAAGGCAGTATAAAAGAATCGGGGACACACGACGAATTAATCGCCGATGATACTCTTTATAAAAAACTCTGGACATTGCAAGCCGGGGGTTTTATAAAAAATCGGCGAGCTTAGGAAAACAGGTTGTTTTGGTATTGTTGACTGGACTAATTACTTGTTATGTGTTAGTCTTTATATACAAGATAGTTGCCTAACAAAAAAGTCGTCGAATTTATTTTGGGGACTAAACTTTAGGATTAATCCTGTTTTAACAGGGTAAACCTTAAAATAATAATTAGACTAAACAAGACCAACCAAAAACATGGAAGGAACCATAAAAAACATCACTGAACGAGGCTTTGGATTTATCACCGTTGACGGTGAGGACAAAGACTTGTTTTTTCACAGCAGTGAATTAAAGGGAGTCACTTTTGATGAGTTGAAAGCCGGAGACAGAGTGTCTTTTGACAAGGCTGATTCGCCAAAAGGACCAAACGCGACGAATGTTTCTCGCGTCTAATTAATCTTACTTTGTAAGAATTACAAAAGATAGCTCCGTTTTGCGGGGCTATCTTTTATGTGTTAAGATAAGAAAAATAATAAACTGTATGGTAAAGCTTTTAGGGATTATTGATTTATTGGCCGCTTCGTTGCTTCTAGCGGCCGCCGTGGGCGCTGAAATTCCACTCAGCGCTTCTATTTTTGTACCCATTTGTTTAATTGGCAAGGCTTGTATTTGTTTGTCTGATTCAGGCAGTCTGCAAGATATTGCGATGGTCGTTTTAATCGTGGCGGCTATTTTTATTCCCATTCCGCCGTGGATTTTATATACCGGTGCGGCTTTTATCGGAGTTAAGGGATTAGCGAGCCTTTTTGCTTAAAATGTATCTTATTTTTGAGGGGGTGCTATGATATAAATAATGTTAATAGATGATGTAAAAATTAAAGTTAAGGCTGGGGCTGGCGGCCGTGGAGCGGTGGCTTTTAATAGCGGCAAAATGAGCCTAGGGCCAACCGGCGCGACTGGCGGCAAGGGAGGGGATATTTATTTGGAAGGCTTATCAGATTTGGGGGCGCTAATTCAGTTTCGTTATAAAAAAGAAATCGTGGCGAAAAATGGCGGCCATGGCAAATCGCAATTTAATGACGGCGCAGACGGGGAAGATATTATTTTAAAAGTGCCGACCGGCACCGTAGTTCATGATTTAACGCGGAATCAAGATTCAGAAATTATGACGATTGGCCAGCGATTGCTAATTGCCAAGGGCGGAAAAGGCGGAAAAGGAAATTATAAATTTCGCTCATCGGTTAATACGAGTCCCACTGAATTTCAAGAAGGACTGCCCGGAGAAGAGGTTGCGTTAAGACTGGAACTTAAACTTATCGCCGACGTTGGTTTTGTTGGATTGCCTAACGTTGGCAAATCAAGCTTGCTCAATGAACTAACTAACGCCCAAAGCAAGGTAGCTAATTATCCATTTACTACGCTAGACCCAAATTTAGGCGTTTATTATGAATTAATTTTAGCGGATATTCCCGGTCTGATTGAAGGCGCTTCGGGCGGCAAGGGGCTGGGCATTAAATTTTTGCGGCACGTTGAGCGCACCAATACTCTTTTCCATTTTATTTCGGCCCAGTCGGCTAATCCGGCCGAGGATTACCAGGTTATCAGAAAAGAACTAGGCGCCTATAACGAAAAACTTCTAGAAAAACCGGAGTATGTTTTTTTGAGTAAATCGGATTTGATTGACGAAAAAGAAGCAGCCAAAAAAGTTAAGGCGCTCAAAGCAATAGCCAAGGAAGTAATCGCCATCTCAATCCACGACGTGGATAAACTAAAAAAAGTTGAACAGATTTTGCGGAAAATAATTAAGCAACGGTATTAATTTTTTGTTCGGAAAGACAGCTTGATTTTTTAACCAAGGACGAGTATTATCAAAAATAATTAGATGGTTCTTAAAAAACAGAGGCATTGATAAAAATGGAGGTTTTATCATGGAAGATAATAAACAGTTAGTTAATGTCGGTGGTCTGATAAAAGGGTCGGGCAATCCAGCGGTGGCCATGAAGACCTTGACCGAAGAGGTTGGGCGTCTTCTCAAAAGCGATTTGCCAGAGAAGGGCAATCTTTTAAAGTTGTTTGAGGCGGGATTTTTGTATCTTATGGATAAATATTTCGCCGAAGCGGGAATTAAATTATATGATTGGATGGATGCGCCGTTGCCTGAAGTAGCCGAAAACGAAGGGCTCAAAAAGATACGGGAGAAACTTAAGAGAAAAGAAAAGCGCATGAGGAAAAAACCATATAAAGAAAAATTCATCTTTACTTGGCATAAAGAATGGGATATAGACAAAAAGATTCCTATGCGCGAACTGGACACGGAGGCATATTATAGAGAGATTGATAAGGTTGAGCATCAAATCAGGGAAGTGGAGCGGACAGAAGAAAGAGACAAAGAAAATCGGCGGGCGGAAATTATGAATACGAAACTGGAAGAGCTTCTGTCAGCCGCGCTCGGTGGATTTGAAGCCAGCGATAAAATTCATAATTCGGTTGTCTCTTATATTCTTCAAACTGTTAACCTCGAATACTTTATTCTGCTGGCAAGAAGAATCTGTTCTTTCTTGGAGGCGGACATAAAGAAAAATAATGGCTGGACGGAAAAGAGCGCTGTTTTGGGAAGATTCGTCCTTTCATTAAAGCAGAGAATCAAAAATATTCCTTCCGGGTGGACTCAAGATGCCTCGGCTTTAAAACGATTAACAACTCTTCGGGATATTGCTTTGGAAGCAGAATTATTTATAACCGAGATAAATAATTCCATTACTGCCCAAAGAAAACAAGAGCAATTTCAGGGAGAGCTTCAGAGAGTTTTGGAATCCGGTTTTAAGCAAATGGACACAAGATTGGGATTCATTGAGAGTGGAATAGTTGCGACGAACAGGCAATTATCCGGCATCAGCGGACGATTAGCAGACGTCCTTAAGATAAACGGAGAAATCCTAGACGGCATCATTCAAAATGGTCAGCTCATTGGTTCTCTGTCCGGGAAACTGGACGGAATATCCGAACAACTTTCGGGCATTGGAGAAATGATGCTCGGCCTGGTCATGGGTGATAAAAAATAGATTTAGCAGCTCGTTCAAGGAGAAAAACCTTGCGGGCTGCTTTTATTTTGACTGTTTTTACCACTCTCGTGGTATACTATATATTAATAAATAATAATTTATCTCCATGATTAGCGAACTTCATAAGCCCCAATTTAGATTTTTATTAGTTTCCTTAGCCGGAGCGGCGATTTTACTTTTTTTTATTTTCCGCCCTTTTCTTTTTTCTCTCATTCTGGCGGTAATTTTAGCCGTAGTTTTTCAGCCGCTTTATCAGCGGCTACTCAAAATTACCCGCCAGCGCGAGGGCTTAGCCGCAATCATCACCACGCTTTTAGTCGTTATTTTTATCCTAACGCCGTTGACTTTCTTGGGAGTACAGATTCTCCGGGAAGCACAACAATTATATTTTTTTCTGACCGAAAATAGCAGTAAGGATATTATTTTCAATGCTTTTAAAGAATTAGTTAATAAAGCCGAGCAGATGTTTCCCGGCGCTAAAGATTTCTCTTTTAACTTTAAGGCGGATCAGTATCTAAAAGACGGGGCCAATTGGCTGCTGCAGAATTTGGGCGCTATTTTTTCTAATCTGGCTCGGCTACTGGTAAATTCTTTTATTTTTTTGATCGCTTTCTACTATTTGCTAAAAGACGGGCAAAAAATGAAAAAAATTATTGTTGATTTGAGCCCGTTGGGTAATACTGAAGACGAGACAATCTTTAAAAAGTTAGGATCAGCCATAAATTCGGTTGTTAGAGGTAATTTAATAATTGCCATTATTCAAGGGACCTCAACGGCTATCGGCTTAACTATTTTTGGCGTTCCCAATCCTGTTCTTTGGGGAACATTGGCGGCTATAACCGCTCTTATTCCCGGCGTTGGGACGTCATTGGTCATCATTCCCTCAATCGCGTTTTTATTTTTGAGCAATAAGATTGTGCCGATGCTCGGCTTAACTATCTGGGGCATAGTCGCGGTCGGGCTGATTGATAACTTTTTGGGCCCAAAACTAGTGGGGCGTGGCATGCAACTTCATCCATTATTAGTTATTCT
>CAZYIG010000063.1:0-5742 GCA_964647205.1 uncultured Candidatus Saccharibacteria bacterium
GTAAAATTTTGAAAAATTCTGGGCCTTAGCTCGCTAAAATTGCTATCCACAACGCCCCGACCTGACGGTCGGGGCCCCACCACAGCACGTAATTTTTTAACGCTCGTCTTGGCCTGAATTTGGACAAAATTTTCGCCATGCGCGAATTATAAAACAAGAATAAATCTTTCCTCGCGTCTTTGTGCGCTGGGAAAGTTTTAATTTGTCATTATCCATGAGATTTATCGTTGATTTTCATATTCACTCAAAATATTCCCGGGCGACTTCGCGCGATATGGATTTGGAGAATTTGGATAAATGGGCGCGAATTAAGGGAGTGGATGTTTTGGGTACGGGCGATTTTACTCATCCGGCCTGGTTTAAAGAGTTAAGGGAAAAGTTAGAGCCGGCAGAAGCTGGTCTTTTTCGGTTGAAAAAAAAGAATAAAATAAAATTGAATAATGGCTGGCACTTACCGGCTAATCAAAACGGCGAAGTGGATTTGCGTTATCTTTTAACGAGCGAACTTAGTTGCATTTATAAAAAGAAAAACAAAACCCGCAAAGTTCATTTGCTGGTTTTTATGCCGACCTTTGAGGCGGTTCAAAAAATGAACGCGCATCTGGGGTGGCTGGGAAATTTAAAAGCAGATGGCCGGCCGATTTTGGGACTGGATGCCAAAGAAGTGGCTAAAATAGTTTTTAATATTTCACCGGAAGCGGTAATCGTTCCGGCTCATGTCTGGACGCCGCATTTTTCGGTTTTTGGTTCCGAGTCGGGTTTTGATTCTCTGCAGGAATGTTTTGATGAATATAGCCGGAACATTTTTGCGATTGAAACAGGATTATCATCTGACCCAGCCATGAATTGGCGTCTGTCACAATTGGATAAGATTACTTTAATTTCTAATTCGGATTCGCACAGTCCGGCGCGCATTGGCCGGGAAGCAAATATTTTTGAAGGCAAGATGGATGGTTATCGGCCATTGATGGAGGCCTTGAGACTTGGAGTTCGCGCTCCGGCTTCCATTAAAAATCGCTTGGTGCAAACTTTAGAGTTTTTTCCAGAAGAAGGGAAGTATCATTATGACGGCCACCGCAACTGCCAAGTAGTTTTCAGTCCAGCTGAAACTAAAAAACACAAAAATCTATGTCCGGTTTGCCAGAAACATTTAACAATTGGTGTCGCCAGCCAAGTTGAAAAATTAGCTGACCGACCAGTGGGCGGCCAGCCGGCTGAAACTGTTCCATTTTTAAGAATGATTCCATTGGAAGAAATTATTGCGGCCAGTTTTGGAGTGGCTTCGATTACCAAGAAAGTAGAACATGAGTATCAAGAATTAATAAATAAATTTGGCCAAGAATTTAGAATTTTGCTAGACTTGTCCAAAGAGGAGCTGCTCAAGGCAGCTAAGCCGGAAGTGGCCGAAGCGATTGTACGCGTGCGGGAAGGGAAAGTAAAAATTAGCCCGGGGTATGACGGTGAATACGGGAAAATAGAAATTTTTACTAAAGAAGAAAAGGAAAACTTTAAGATTCAGGCGGCATTATTTTAAAAATGATAAATAATCATTCCCAAAAAGTCAGAGCTTTAGTTCTGTTGTCGGGCGGTCTGGATTCTATCTTGGCTGTGAAATTATTATTGGAGCAGGGAATCGAAGTTACGGCTATTAATTTTCGCACTAATTTTTGCGGGCCAAGCAAGGCTCGGCCGGCAGCGGCCATGCTTGGCGTGCCGTTGCGAGAAGTTAGTATCCGGGAAGATTTTTTGCCGATTTTAAAAAAACCTAAGCATGGTTATGGCGCTGGGTTGAATCCTTGTATTGATTGCCATGCCCTAATGCTGCAAAAAGCGGGCGAGATTATGCGCGCGGAAGGTTTTGATTTTTTGGCCACCGGTGAAGTGCTGGGCGAACGGCCAATGAGTCAGCATAAAACAGCTTTAAATATTGTTGAGAAAGATGCCGATGTGTTTGGTTATTTATTGCGGCCACTATCGGCCAAATTACTGGAGCCGACTATTGCTGAACAAAAAGGATTGGTGGACCGATCCAAATTATTTGATATTTCCGGCCGCAGCCGCAAAGTCCAAATTGCATTAGCCGAAAAATATAATATAAAAGATTACCCAACGCCGGCCGGCGGCTGCGCTCTAACGCAAAAAAGTTTTTCAGATCGCTTGCGCGAATTGATGAAAAATAAACCGGATTTTAATGCTCACGATATTGATTTGGTTCGCTTTGGTCGGCATTTCTGGATCGGAGATACTCAAATAGTGTTGGGCCGGAATCAAGCAGAGAATGAATTTTTAAAAAACCAGATGAAGAAAAATGAAATTTTTATTATACCCATAAATTTTTCTGGCCCGGAAGCGCTACTTCGCGGCCAAAATATTTCTGAAGAAAATATCACACGGGCCAAAGGATTAATTGTGGAATTTGCTTCAAAGACTAAGGCTCTAAAAAAGGAGGAGCTGATTTTTGACATAATGAAAGGGGATTTATAGAATTAGCAAGATGAAAGAAGGAACTCTGACTGCTGGGATCAGTTTTATTCTAGTCGCTGCCATTTTAGTTGGCGGGATTTGGTTTTTGACGCATAATGTAAGTGAAGAAGAAACTAAAATGAACAGCCAAGATAGTCAAAATAAAAAAGTTCGCGAACCCGTAGTCGCCGGCCAATATTATCCGGCGGATGGCGAGGCGCTAGTTCAGCAGATTGACAATTTTTTGGTTAAGGCGGAAAAGGCGGAAATGGAAGGTAAAATTCTAGGCTTGATTGCTCCTCATGCCGGTTATGAGTTTTCCGGCCAAGTGGCGGCCACGGCTTTCGCCCAGCTGGCCGGCGAAAATATTGAAACGGTAATTTTGCTTGGTAACTCGCACCATCAATATTTTGAGGGCGCGGCGATATATCCGGGAGGATATTTTAAAACTCCCTTGGGCGAGGTTGAGGTTGATGCCGAGCTAGCTAAAAAAATTATTGATTATAATAGCGCAATTAAAGCCGATGATGGGCCGCATGACGTTGAACAAATCTTGGAAGTAGAAATCCCTTTCTTGCAGCGGACGCTGAAAAAATTTAAAATCGTGCCGATTCTGTTTGGCAACACGCCCGGCAACATGGCCGAAATTGTCGCTCAGGCGATTAGTCAGAATATGGGTAATAAAAATATTTTAGTGGTGGCCAGTTCTGATATGTCGCATTATCCACCCTATGAAAAAGCTAATTATGCGGATAAAAAAACAGCGGAAGCGATTTTGACGGGCGAAGTGAAAAATTTAGAAACAACCATTGAGCAGCTGGAAAAAGAAAAAATTACCAATACGCAAACTTTTTTATGCAGCGTTGATGCGGTAAAAGCCTTGATGATGGTGATGAAAAATTTAGGAGCAGCGGATATAAAATTATTAAAATATGCTAATTCCGGCGATGTTCCAAGTGGCGACCCGCCTTCGTCCGCTACAGCGGACTCCGTCGAGGCACGCCAATCACAAGTTGTTGGTTATGGCGCCATTGGTTTTTATGGCCAGCGGCCGGCTGGAGAATTAAACACGGCTCAGCAGGAACGATTAATTGCCATTGCCCGGCAAACCGTTGAGGCTTATGCTACGCTTGGCCATGCGCCTTCTTTGGAAGAAAAATCAGCAGCCTTGAATCAAAAACTAGGCGCTTTTGTCACCTTAAAAAAGAACGATCAGC
Source organism: uncultured Candidatus Saccharibacteria bacterium (assembly GCA_964647205.1). Classification (GTDB taxonomy): domain Bacteria; phylum Patescibacteriota; class Minisyncoccia; order Portnoybacterales; family GWB1-42-6; genus CAZYIG01. The sequence continues at coordinate 3,681 of CAZYIG010000063.1, forward strand.
TGCGTGGTTGTATTGGTGTTTTCACGGGTGAAAATAACATGCCGCTTTGGCAGACCGTGGGAGAAATGGCTAAAGCGGCTGCTTTTGGCGACCCGCGTTTTTCACCAGTTAGCGCTGGCGAGCTTAAGGAATTGGAATACGAGGTTTCGGTTTTAAGTCCGCTGGAGCGGATAAATGATTGGCGGCAAATTGAGCTTGGCAGGCACGGGGTGGAAATAAAAAAAGGAACCAGCTCGGGTGTTTTTCTGCCGCAGGTGGCCACGGAAACTGGCTGGGACTTGGAAACTTTTTTGGGCCAGCTTTGTTCCCAGAAAGCCGGCCTGCCTTGGGACTGCTGGAAAGATGAAGGAACTGATATTTATACTTTTACCGCGCAAATAATTAGTGAGTAGCGAAAATCTTTATGCCAAAAAAAATTAAGAATAAGTTTGCCAAGGTTTTTTTAGTGAGGCACGGTAATGTGGAAAATCCCAAGCACATAATTTATGGCTACTTGCCCTTGCCATTAAGCGCCAAAGGCCGGGCGGAAATAAAGAGAGTGGGCGTGTTATTAAAAAAACAAAATATTGCTGCCATCTTTTCCAGTCCGCAAAAACGAGCCCAAGAGTCAGCCAAAATTATCAGCCAAGTTATTTTTCGAGGAAAAACAAAAATCCAAACAGAGAAGGACCTGCGCGAAACATCGCTGGGTCATCTTTTTGAAAAATTAACCCATAAGCAAGCCAAAGAGAAATCTCCTAAAATTTATCATGATTATTATCGTCAGCCAGCTAAAGTAAAAATTGCCGGTGAAAATTTAGCCAAAATGGCTGAGCGGATTTTGCGAGCCGTGCAGAAAGGAATTAAAAAATATCCGGGTCAAAATATTGTTTTTGTTTCTCATCAAGATCCCATCGTCGCGACTTTGCTTAAGATCTCCCAAAGAGATTTTAACGATTTACATAAAGTGAAAGCGATTTTTAGTACAGGCTCAGTTTCCGAAGTCTGGTCGGTGGGCAAAAAATTAATCAACAAAACTTATTTAGCGCCGTAAAATAAGATAGTCATTCTGAGCGAAGCGAAGAATCTTTTCAGATTCTTCCTCCACATTTACGGGGTCAGGATGACAAGAATGCGATGAAGAAATTTTTAATTTATTGGTTGCCAGTTGTTTTATGGGCGGGCGGGATTTTTTATCTTTCCAGCGTTTCGGGTTTAGCCTCAAACATGACAGTTTTTTGGGATGTCTTCTGGCGGAAACTTTTTCACGCAGGTGAGTTTGGCCTGTTGAATCTATTGCTCTGGCGCGCGCTCTACTGCGGCCAGAAGATAAGTTTTAAAAAAGCGCTATTCTGGTCTTTGTTTTTGACGATACTCTATGCTATTTCGGACGAATGGCATCAATATTTTGTGCCAAACCGCCAATGCCGCTGGCAAGACGTGGTGCAGGACAGTTTGGGGGGTATGGCGATTACGAGTATCATTTTTTTATTGCACAGAATTGGAATTTTAAAACAAAAAAAGAGTTAACCATAACTAAAAAACCTCCCCGCTTAAGCGGAGAGGTTTTTTAAATTTGAGAAAAATTAGTTCTTTGCTAAAGCTACAACTTCGGCAAAAACAGTCGGGTTGTTCTGGGCTAAATCAGCCAGAACTTTCCGATCCAATTCAATGTGGGCTTTTTTAAGACCGGCAATAAATCGGCTATAAGTTAATCCTTGGGCTCGCGTGGCGGCATTAATTTTAACGTTCCAAAGGCGGCGGGCGTTGCGTTTCTTTTTCCGGCGGTCAACATAGGCGTGAACCAAGGCGTGCTTAACCGCATCCTTGGCCTGGCGATAGCGATTTTTCCGGCCCCACATGAAGCCCTTGGCCATCTTTAGAATTTTTCGTCTTTTTTTCTTGGCGCCAACGGCGCGTTTAACTCGTGGCATAGTATTAATTTATCAATTTTCAATTTTTCACCCTTCGGGTGACCACCCGCAGGGTGGCAATTTTCATTGAATTTTCAATTTCTAAATTTTAAATTTAGTCATTGAGATTTCATTGGTCATTGGAAATTGGTAATTGGAAATTTTGAGTT
>CAZYIG010000064.1:0-5604 GCA_964647205.1 uncultured Candidatus Saccharibacteria bacterium
GTATTCCGCCCCATCGCTCCGCAAATCACTCTCCATTACTTCAACGCTTGCCACCGGTATCTGAAAATTAAATGGTTCTTCCACAGACTTCCAATCAAAATCCTCCGGCAATTTTTTATTAGTTTGATTCACTCGGGCTAGGGTCATATGCGGAGTAAATGGCTTATATTCCTTTTTGGATAAACCAGAATCAACATTAAGCAAAGCTTCTTCCAGTTGGCTTTTCAGGTCAATTAACTCTTCGCTTTTCTCTCCCTCAACCCAAACCATCCGCGGTTTACCCTCCGTAGCTTTCTTGACTGCCGTAGTTTCAGTAACGGCAACAGCGAAGGAGGATGGCGCACAAAGAATCTTTTTGAAGCGAATCATAAACGGTTCAACTTTTTCGGCTATTTCTCGGACTGCCCGACAAAGCTCCAGCACTTGCTCATTAGTTGCGTAACCAATAAAAATCAATGTCAAATGAAGACTATCTTTTTTAGTCCAGTGCACCGGTAGAAAATTGTATCTTTCCCGATACTCAACTAGTCGTTTTTTAATCTTTTCCGGCAAATTGATAGCAATAAAAACCCTACGTCTCATAATTTTTTAATTTAAAAGCAAGAATATACTTTCTAAAAACACTCAGCTATTTTCATCTAAGCGAGGCTACCGCGTTTTAAAACGCTCAAAATTAAGAGCGGGCATGGTTCCGTTCCGCATTTGCGGAACGGAGAGCGAATAATTTTGGCGAGTAAAATTTACCTCGCTGGGGTAAATTTTACACTTTTAAAACTGGTAGCCGAGCAATATTTATGTTTTCAGAAGGTATGTCCGAGACTTATTCTACATGGTATCATAGAGAATACTAAATTCAAATCCTATGCGCTTAATTGATGTTATTCCCGTCACCAAAATCCCCCACACCCAAACTCAAATTTTGAGCTATTTTTTCAGTTCTAATCTAGCTCCCGGCTCCCTCGTTTTAATTCCCCTGGGAAAAAGAAAAGAAATTGGCGTGGTTTTGGCTTCGCGTGACATTGATAAAATGCAAATTAAAAAAGCTGATTTTAGTTTGCGTAATATTATAAAAGTTATTGATGAAAAGCCCATTCTAACTAATCAGCAAATTGAGCTGGCCTTATTTTTAGGCCATTACTATTTTGCTTCGCCTGGACTATTTTTAAAGATGGCCTTACCGAAAATACTAAATCCTAAATCCCAATTTCAAAATCCCAATAAAACTCCAAATAATAAATTCCAAAAGCTTATTTTAGCTCCAACTATCGCCTTGGCTAAAAAAATTGCCACGATTAATAAAAAAGCTATTCTGTGGCACAGCGATTTAACGACTAAACAAAAAGATACGATTTGGTGGAAAGTTAAAAATGGCCAAGCTCAAACTATCATTGGCACGCGCTCGGCAGCCTTTTTACCTTTTGTTAATCTAAAAGAAATTATCGTTGAAGATGTCAAAAATTCCGGCCATCGCTCCTGGGATATGTTCCCACATTACGAATCATTCACTGTTGCTAAAAAATTAGCGGAAATCTTTAACTGTAATCTTACACTTGAAGATTTCTGTCATCCTGATCCGCTCGCTACAAGGCAAGGCGGAGAAGGATCCCTGCCTTGCCGGCCCGCTTCGCCAAAGCCTCAGCGAGGCGAGCAGGCAGGTAAAAAAGATTCTTCGTCCCGCCAAAGTGGAACTCAGAATGACAATTTAAAAATAATCGACATGCGCGAAGAGCTTAAGGCCAAAAACTTTTATGTTTTTAGTTTTGCCATGGAAGACGCCATCAAAGAAGCGTTAGCTCAAAAAAAACAAGTGATTCTTTTTGCTAATCGTCGCGGCGCCGCCAATTTTATCTTATGCCGCGATTGTGGCCACGTTATCAACTGCTCTGATTGTGATGTCCCGATGGCCTTTCATCTGATTAACGGCCAAGCCCAGCTATTCTGCCATCATTGCGGCCATAAAGATATTCCACTCGGCCGATGTCCCAAGTGCCACGGCTATCGTATCAAAACCGTCGGTAGCGGTACGCAAAAGATTGAAAGCGAGGCCCAGCGATTTTTTCCAGAGGCCAAAATTGCTCGTCTGGACAGCGATTTGGCTCCAAAGCCAATTCAACAACAAAAAATTATTGACAAATTTAAAGCTAAAGAAATTGATATTCTGATTACCACTCAAATCGCTTTTTCTTGGCTAAGCGAACTGGCCGCCGCTAAACCAAGTATTGTGGCTATTTTATCAGCTGACACGCTGCTGCATTTGCCGGATTTTCGTTCCGGCGAACGAACATTTCAAACAATCACCGGCCTACATCAATTGCTTATTGGCAAGCAAAAAACTTTTATTATCCAAACCTATAATCCCGATAATTCGGCTATAAAATACGCCGCCAAAAATGATTGGCCAGCATTTTGGCAGGAAGAAATAGAAACTCGCGAAGCGTTAAATTATCCGCCATATTCCCAAATTGTAAAATTAACTCTCCGTCACCGCGACGGTAAAAAAGTTGGCCAAGAAGCTAAAATTTTATCCGCCAAGTTGCAACAGGCAAACAAAGATGAGAAAATAGAAATATCACCCGCTCTGCCCGCTTTCATTTCGCGCGAGCGAGGCCAATTTGTCTGGAATATTATCATCAAATTTCCGTTTTCTTTCCCCCTCTTTCGCAAAGAGGGGCTGGGGGAGATTTATACCACTCCCGAATTCCTACAACACAGAAATTCATTGTTGCAATATGTTCCACAAAATTGGGAAATTGATGTTGATCCGGAAAATTTGTTATAACCAAATTTATGCTAAAAATTATTTTCATGGGTACGCCAGAATTTGCCGTGCCGATATTGGCAAGATTAATACAAAGCGACTATAAACCCGCTGCGATTTTTTGCGCGCCGGATAAACCGGTTGGCCGCAAACAAATTCTAACTCCCCCGTTAACTAAAGTTCTAGCTCAAGAAAATAATATTCCGGCCTACCAACCGGCTAATTCGCACGAATTAGCCGATACAATAAAATCTCTGTCTTACGATATAGTTATTACCGCCGCTTATGGTTTAATTTTTCCTAAAGAAGTCTTGGATGCGCCTCAATATGGTTGTCTAAACGTCCATCCGTCACTCTTGCCAAAATACCGCGGTGCCTCACCAATTCAATCGGCTATTTTAAATGGCGACAGCGAAACCGGCGTAACGATTTATAAAATGGATGGGAAAGTTGATCATGGCCCAATAATAGCGCAAGAAAAAATACAGATGAAAGAAGCTTGTCATTTCGAGCGGAGCGAGGAATCTCGCGGAAGCAAAGCGACCCGCGCGACGGATATTATAAACCCGACAAACCCCGAGCTGTTCCAAGTCTTATCCGACCTTAGCGCCGAACTATTAATTGAGATCCTACCTGATTGGCTAGCAGGAAAAATTACGCCAATGCCACAAGATGATTCTCTCGCTAGCCATACTAAAATTATTAAAAAAGAAGACGGCCAAATTGATTGGCAAAAATCAGCCAAAGAAATTGAACAACAAATCCGAGCTTATACTCCCTGGCCGAGCAGTTTTGGCAAATGGCAAATGGCCGATGGAAAATGGCAAGCACTCAAAATAATAGAAGCTAACGGAATTGAAAAAAAATACGATAAAAAAGTTGGTGAAGTTTTTTTAACAGAAAATGGCAATCTAGCCATTCAAACCGGTAGCGGCTCGCTAATTATTAAAAAGCTGCAGACCGAAGGCGGCAAGCCATTGAACGCCTCTAATTTCCTGCGCGGTCACAAAGACATTATCGGCACGGTTTTAAATTAAAGAATGTTGCCCTAGCTTATTCTCAAGTTCTCAAGAACTTGAGAATAAGGCATCGCCGTTCCATGGTTTAATTATTACCTTAAATCCCCCACCAAAATTTGGTGAGGGATTTTGTATTCTGATCAAAACACAAGCAATTTATTCCGAAACTTGTTTACGGAATTTTCTCAACAATTCAGCTGCTTCTTCCTTCCCGCCCAGCCCAAAAGCTAAACCGCCAGCAATAGCGAACATCGCTATCAAGCCAGTTACTAATGTCTGAAGCAAAGCGAAAGCAATTCCCAATTGAATTAAAGCCGCGAAAATACCAAAAATCAAAATCGCCCAATGGGTTAATGTGCCCAAGAAGGCGGCCGCTTTAATATTGGAAGCCGAAACGCTGGCTTGAACGATTTTTTGCAAGACGCCAGCTAGCCAGAAAGCTAAAGCCAACATCAAAACCGAAACCAAAACATTAGGAACATAACTCAAAACGTTGCGCAAAAATAGCGAAACATCTCCTAGTCCTAAAATATCGGTCGCGGCTAGCAAAAACGCCAACACCAAAAACCACTTAACAAAGATTGCGATCCAACCGGCAAAGTCCATTTTAATACCGGCTTTTTCAAAAAACTGACCCATGCCTAATCTTTCTAGCGCCGGATCAATTCTCAAAAGTCGCAGAACTTGAACGATTAACTTTTGCAAACCAACTGCTACAGCCCAACCAATAAAAAATATGAATAGGGCGCCAAACAGGTTTGGCAAAAAAGTTAACAAATCGCTCCAAATTGTTTGAAGCGAATTAACGGTTACCTCTGTCCAAGATTGTAATAACATCTATTTCACCTCCCTTCGCCAAATTTCTTCCCGCTAAGCGGGATTAGAAATTTGAGCGCCTCGCCGAAGCCCAAAGGGCGGAGGCGGGCACCATACCTTTATTATCTTTTAGCTACCCATAGTCTTAAAACAAAAACCCGCCTCTCTTTCAAAAAAGAGATTCGGGTCAAAAGACATTTTGTCGACCAAACTATCATTACCTTTATTATGACTTTAAACGAAAACCCCGTCTAGAGACGGGGCTGTGGATAAATAAAAACTTCCTTTTTTTATTAAAGACCTATTTCCGCCGCGATTCCCTGCATCGAAAGTAGGCAAATTTCGATGAATTTTTCAATTGGGATATTTAGCCCATTTGAATTTGCACACATAGAGACTTCTTCCCTCCTTGTCCCGGCGGCAAATTTCGGTTCTTTTAAAAAACGCTTTACGACGGAAGACAATTTAACATCGGCTAATTTTTTTGAAGGAAGAATCAAGGCGACGGCCGTTATAAGACCCGTCAAGCTATCGGCGCATAAGATTGCCCACTCCGCTTTGTTTTTCGGATTTACGCCAGTTAATTTTGGTGCGTGAGCTTTAATAATCTTAATGACCATTTCAGAAATTTCAATTCCGTACTTTTTCAACGCTTCTTTTGTTTTGGCAGGATGTTCGCTTTTAAATTCACCGCTATAGTCAACGTCGTGCAACAGTCCCGCTGCCAGCCAATCTTCTCTTTCTAGATCGCCATGGCTCAATTGATTATTTACCTTCAAATAATCATAAACTCCGGCCATACAAGCCTCAAGCGCTAATGAGTGATAAAAAATATTTTGCTCAAGATGAATTTTAATCGCTTCTATATATTTTTCTCGATTATATTCCATATAGGTTAACCCCCCCCCTAACCATTTAAACTACAGCTAATATTGTTTGGCTCGAACTCTTAAATTTTCTTTTTATTGAGCCGAGAAATGAACTTTTTTAATTTAAAATTCCACTTTAGTG
>CAZYIG010000065.1:0-5528 GCA_964647205.1 uncultured Candidatus Saccharibacteria bacterium
AATTTTTTTCAAAATCTCAGCGATGGTATTTTGTTCGTTAAAAACTGGAATGATTATAGATAATTTTTCCATAATATCTTTTTCTACAAATTCGCGGCTTTTTGCCAAGACGCCAAATATAAATTAAGTATTTCTTGCTTAGAAGGTAGCGCTGCAGCGGCCTGTCTGGCACCGTCACCGATTCTCTGGCGCAAAGATTCGTCTCTTAATAATATTTCCATTGCCCGGACTAAAGATTGTCTGTCACCAATTGGGATGATTAAACCGCTTTCTTCGTTTTTTATTACCTCGCCGGCACAACCTACATCCGTCATAATAATTGGCAGGTCAAAACTCGCAGCTTCGATGACAGCCATGCCCCAACCCTCGGAATTAGAAGTTAGAACAAAAACGTCCGCTTGGCTATAAATTTCATCCAGCTCTTCTTTAGTTTTTTGGCCCAGTAGCCTCACGTTGTCGTCTAATTTTCCACCCTGCGGGTGGTCGCCCGAAGGGCGAAAATTTTTCTGTCTCGCTATGGCCTCATCAAAGTGGTCAATTTGCATTTTCAATTTTTCGCGCTCGGACCCATCGCCGACAATCCATAATTCTGTCTGTGGATATTTTTTTATAATTTCTGCCATCGCTTCAATTTGTAAACCAATGTTTTTTATCGGAACCAGTCGTCCAACAGTAAGAAAAATAAAATTACCGAGGATAAGATTGCCGCGTCGCGTTGCTCCTCGCAATGACAAAGTAGTATCTACAAAAATTGGAACCGTGGTAATTTTTTCCTCTTTGACGCCAAATTCATTAATCAATTGCTTTTTTAGACGCTGGCTGACGCATCGCACAGCGTTGGCCCGTGGCAGAACATATTTAGCAATCAATTTTCTTAGACCATAATATTTTTCAAATCCATGAACTTGAACTTCTAAGCCAACCTTAAATTTTTTAGATAGAAGCAAGCCGATTAAGGCTAAATAATACTGATCCTGCACCGTGATAACATCATATTTTTCTTCCTGTAATAATTTTTTAACAAGATTATAAATTTTAATAAATTGACTTAATTTATTGCCACCGCTTAAACCATAAGCTTCTACCCCATTAGAAACAATACTCCGCTGTTCTATGACGGGGTTTAACGCTCCACTGGAATTTCTAACGGGGTAAACTTTCTCGGATAAGCCAGTTTTCTCGTTTTTTTGATTTGGCACTATGACTGTATATTTTTCAACCAAATTGCCATACTCAATAGCCCTCTGCGCTAAAGCGGATGATTTGTTTAAGATTGAATTGTCCAGGCCTAAACTTAATACTTTCATATTATTGACTAACAAAATTTTTCGCCAATTTATACTCTACCGGCCAAGCCCGCCTGCTAACGCCTGATGCCGTAGACATTGGCGGGCAGACCTCCGATTAGAGGCAGATAGGCAATGGAAAATATAAGTATTTTTTTCATAGCGCTAGATTATTATAATTTGATTTTCGCCCGCCATGCTTCGCAAGGCGAGGCGGGCAGGCAAAAAACTGCAATTTCCAGCAACTAATCGATTCCGCCTAATTTTTATTCGCTCAATTAGATAATTTGATTCCAGAATCTAACGGGGTGAATATCATTTATACTACATAATCGTATCAATATGATACGATTAATACAATTATTCCCCCCATATTGTTTCCGATAGTATACAAATATTGTATACCTTAGGAAACGGTGTATTAAGCCCTTTTTTAAACAAGGATCAACTCAGGCAAAATTCTTCTCCGCCTCGCCCCGTGGCGAGCGCCTCAGAATGACACCCGGTGCGGTCTTTATTTTTTTATTTCTTCAAAAGCAAAAGGATAAGCCCGATCATTCGTTCTTTGTCTTTGGGATTGCTTTCGGCCACAAGAAGAAAAATTATAACTCCTCCCAACCTCCTCTTAAATTAAGAGGAGGAGAACATCTCCCCTAACCCCTCCTAAAGGAGGGGGACTTTATCTCTTCAAAAGCAAAAGGATAAGTCAAATCAGTAGCTGTGAGCTTAACCTGTTTTTTGGTTGCGCCGTTGCTTGGCAAAGATGAATTGTCGTATGCATTAAGCGAAAACCACGTATCGGCGAAAAGCTTTACCAACTCAAGAGTGTTTTTGGCATCAACTTCCCCACCGGCCGGCAAAAGATTTTTTACTTGTTCCACCGCCTTTAAGAAGGCTTCGTAATTTTTAGCGATGCGGGGGCGATTGATGGTGTAGCCGTCAACAATGTGCGTGCGCAGGGTTTTAGTCGCCCATTTGCGAAATTCAGTGCCTAAAACAGAATTTATTCTGTAGCCTACGGCAATAATAACATCTAGATTATATACTTTTATTTTACGCTTTATTTCTCTGCCACCCTCTTTTTGAACTTGTAAGGATTCCTTACAAGTTGACCCGGCGTCAAGTTCCTTTTCCTTAAAGATACTACCTAGATGGAGCGTAATATTTTGTGATGTGACATCAAAAATCTTAGCTATTTCAGCTTGTGATGCCCAAATTGTTTCCCTGTTAAAATCACCCCGAAGCTCAATGGCTCCAGATTTTGCCTGATAGATAACGATTTCTTTTTTTATCTGTTTCTTTTTCATGGTTTTGGTAAGATTCTTCGTCTTCTCCGCAAAATGCGACGTCGCCTCAGAATGACACCCTGTGCGCGGAGGCGCGGGAAAATTAATTTGTATTATACTCCTAAAATTTATTGGCTGACAAATCTTTTAGCCAGCTTATACTCTATCGGCCAGGCAAAAAATTTCAATTTCCAGCGCAATTGGCAAATCAAAACAAATCCCAATTTCAGCCATTTTTGCGCTTTAACGGAAGAGCCCATCGCACTTTTTATACTATGCGCGCCAAAACGCACATAAGCCTCAATGGACTCAACAAAATTTTTATGCTTAACCCAGTTAAAATTTTTAACTTGCAAATAATTTAACTGATTTTTTACCAGATGGCTCCACTCTTCCAGCGATTTTGGCGAACCCCAGCCCGAGGTCACGCATTCTTGATACAGCTCTGAACCCGGGTATGGCCGGAAAGCCTGCGGGCCGAGTATTTGGACTTTATCGCTCAATTTTATCAGTTTGTCTATTAAATCCAAGGTCAGCTTCATGTCTTTTTTCAACTCGCCGGGCAAACCAACCATGAAAGAAAACTGCGGGATAATATCATTCTTTAAACATTGCCTGGCGGCGTATAAAATTTGTTCGGGCGTGATATCTTTTTTAATTTTATCCAAGACGATTTGACTACCCGATTCTGCTCCGAAGGATAAAAGATAACAACCGCTCTTTTTTAACTTGGCCATAAATTCATCGTCAATCATCCCTTCTCTAATATAATTGGCGCGGACGGTTGTTTCCCAAGGAATAATTAAATCATTGGCAATCATGCCGTCTATAATGGCCTTGTCACGAGCCATATCCACAAAAAAATTCTCGTCCCAAAACCGCAATTTTTTGCCGGCAAAATATGGCTTGCTTTTAATAATTTTCAAGTCTTCCAACACCTGCTGGGCGCTGCGCGGCCGCCAAGAATTTTTTAAAATTGCGTTAACGCAAAAAGTGCAGCGGTGCGGACAACCTCGCGAGGTTAACGAAGGAATTAAATTTAAGCTTTCCAAAACTGCCCTTGGCTCCAAGTCCCAATTAAACAGAGCTTCTTGCGACGGCTCAAAGAACCTTTGCGGAAGATTTTTGATAATATTGCCCCCTTCTTTGTAAGCAAGCCCTTTTATCTCGCTCAATTTTTTACCTTCAGCTAAGTCGCGGACCGTATATTCGCCTTCGCCAAAAACAACCACGTCAATTAAATTATGACTGACTGTTTGCTCGGGGAAAAAAGTCGGATGCGCGCCGCCCCAAACAATTAAACATTTAGAATTAATTTTCCTAGTCAAAGCTGATAATTCCAAGGCTCTTGGTATTTGCATCGTCATGACCGAAAAACAAACTAAATCTGCCCGAGTTGCCTCCTTCTCAATTAACTCTGTATAATTTTTTTGCCTGACACAGTCAATAATTTTTACCGGAACGCTTTTTGAATCAAGATAACTGGCGATGCTCAAAAGACCGACGGAGAGAGAGCTGTCGTAGTTGTCTTTGGCGATGTTGAAAGGAGGATTTATCAGTAAGACTTTGCTCATAATATCTAATTATTCTAATTTCTAATTGACATAATATCGTTTAATGCAAAATGTAAATCACATCTTAATTTCCAAATCCCCCGCCCGCAGCGCCTAAGCGCAGCTTTGGCGGGCGCGGCAATTTCAAATTTCCCACCCTGCGGGTGGTCACCTGAAGGGTGACAATAACCAATTTTCAATGAATTTTCCACCCTTCGGGTGGTCACCCGCAGGGCGACAATAATCAAATTTTCAAACTCTAGCTAATCTCATTTATAACTCTTACAGTCTCATCTACCAACTTGTCCCATTTAAAGCTTTCAAGCGTTTTTTGACCGTTGGCAATAAATTTGGTTTGTAAGCTTTCGTCATTTAAAAGCCGAGTTATTGCGTTCGCCCAAGCTTTTTTATCGTTATAGGGAGCCAACAAGCCATTTTCGCCATCCTGCACCACTTCCGGATTTCCGCCAACCGGGGTTGTTATGACCGGCAAACCGCAGGCCATGGCATTTAACACCGAATGGGGCAAGCCTTCGTAATTAGTGTTCAAAACAAAAATTGTTGAACGGGAAAAAATTTTATGGCTTTCGGGCTCGCTCACTCGGCCATGAAAATTAACATTTTTTCCGAGACTCAAATTTTTTGCTACTTCTTTAAGATAAAGTTCTTGCGGTCCATCACCCAGAACTTCAAAAATAATATCGGGGAAATTATTTTTGAGCTCGGCTACAACAGACAGTAAAGCCGTAACCCCCTTCCACGGCATAAGCCGGCCGGCGAAAACTAATGTCGGCGCCGTTGGTTTTATTTTTTGATTTTGCTCGCTAAAAAAATTCACCGAGTTATAAATTACAGAAATTTTATCTTTAGCCACGCCAATTTTTTGTGCTAAATCGCTCATAAAATGGCTCACCGCGATAACACAATCTGCATTTTTTAAAATCACAGTCCGGCGCTGTTTTAATTTTTCTATTTTGCTATCGTATTTTTTATGCTGGAAATCAACGATATAATCCTCCGTCCAGCCCGAAGCTACCGCTGTTTCCCAGGCGCTATCGCCGGCAAAGCGGATAATATATTTCTTGCCGGCCAGCTTTTTTATTAAATAAGCGAAATAACCGACGCTATAGGTATCGGTTGCATAGGTTAGATCCGCCCAGAAAGATAATTTTAACATTTGCCAAAAATATTTTGCCTGGCGGCAAAAAGAGCATTGCTGGCGGCTTATCCGATAAACAATTTTTTCCTGCTTTTCCTTTGACGTTAAAACCGCGTCTGAATAGGTTATAACTTTAACGTCTATTCCTTTTTTTATCAGAGCCGAAGGGAGCTCGGTCAGTAAAGTGGCCGGACCGCCAAGGTCGGGAGGATAGATGCCGGTGGCGATGAGGATTTTTTTGGAC
>CAZYIG010000066.1:0-5470 GCA_964647205.1 uncultured Candidatus Saccharibacteria bacterium
TCCGCCATGGTGCTGGAACAAGAAAACGACGATGGTTTTATAGAACTCTCGCTTCAGGCAGCTCACCAAGAACAATCCTGGGACAGCCTGAAACGATTACTGGAGACGCAAGAGACAATTAAAGCCCGAGTAACCGCGGCTAACCGCGGCGGATTAATGATTGAATTAAATGGCATCGCCGGCTTCTTGCCAGTTTCTCAATTAAATTATGAACACTATCCCCGAGTCGAAGACGGCGACAAGAATAAGATTCTGCAAGAATTAAATAAATTCGTTAATCGAGATTTGGAAGTCCGCGTTTTAGACATTGATCCCAGCCAGCAAAAATTAATCGCTTCAGAAAAAGCCGTTGGCGAAGAAAAGATTAAGGAAGCGCTCTCGCAATATCAGTTGGGCGATTTAGTTTCCGGCGTAATTTCCGGCGTGGTTGATTTTGGCGCTTTTGTCCGCTTCCCTCTCAAAGAGAAAGAAGGCCAAGACAAAACCGAAATGATTGAAGGCTTAATCCACATTTCCGAAATTGATTGGCAGCTAATCGAAGACCCGCGCCAAGTCCTGCAAGTCGGCCAAAATGTGACCGCTAAAATAATCGGCATTGAAAAAGACCGCTTGTCTCTTTCGCTCAAAGCATTGAAACAAGATCCTTGGCAGAGTATTGACGGGAGATACCAGAAAGACCAAGTCATAGAGGGAATGGTCACTAAAATAAATCCTTTCGGCGCCTTTATCCAGCTAGATAAAGATATCCATGGATTAGTCCACATTTCCGATTTTGGCTCGTCAGAAAAAATGAACTCGGAAATAGTAGCTGGTAAAAAATATCAATTCAAAATAGTTTCCATTGAGCCGCCAGTTCACAAAATGGCGCTGTCGCTGGTGCGGCCGGAGTCGGCTAAGAAAACAGAAGCAACTCAAGAAGTAGCGCCAGAAGCTGACACGCCAAGCTCTCTTTAAATTGAAAATGTAAAAATCAAAGTTAAAAATGACAATGTAAAATGTTAAAATTCGTCCCGCCTCCGGCGGGACACCAAAATTTTACATTTTGAAATTTACATTTTTAATTATATTCAATGAAGCCTCTCTTAAAAAACTTTATCATCATTCTAATAATCTTTTTATTGGTTTCGGGTGTTTTTTCGATGTTGGCCGACCAGAAAAAAACGCCAAAAACAATTACTTTAACGGAGCTGGCCCAACAAATCAATCAAGAGAAAATTACGAAAGTAACCGTCAGTAATCAAGAATTAAAAATAGAACTCAAAGATGGTTCCACCGCCATCGCCCAGAAAGAAACCGAGAGCAGCCTGAGCGAATCACTCAAAAATTACGGCGTTGACGGAGCCATGTTGCAAAAAGTTCAGATTGAAGTTAAACAAGAAGGCGGCTGGAGCTTTTGGCTGGGTAGCATTATTTTGCCTTTTCTTCTCCCTTTGCTTCTGATGGGCGCATTTTTATGGTTCATGATGCGCCAGTCTCAACGCGGTGCCGGCCAAGCTTTCAGCTTCACTAAATCTTTGGCTAAAATTATTATGCCGGAAGATAAAAAACAGCAAACTACTTTTGCTAATGTCGCCGGTCTCAAAGAAGCTAAGGAAGAATTAAATGAAGTCGTTGATTTTCTAAAGCAACCAAAAAAATTCATTGATATTGGCGCTAAAATTCCTAAGGGCGTGCTTTTAATTGGTCCCCCCGGCTGTGGCAAGACCTTGCTAGCTCGAGCCGTTTCCGGTGAAGCGAATGTTCCTTTTTATCATATTTCCGGTTCCGAATTCGTTGAGCTTTTTGTTGGTGTTGGCAGTGCGCGAGTTCGCGACTTGTTTCAAACCGCTAAAAAAACTAGCCCCTGTATTATTTTCATTGATGAACTGGACGCCATTGGCCGGCAACGCGGAGCGGGACTGGGTGGCGGGCATGATGAGCGAGAACAGACCCTAAATCAAATTCTCGTTGAGATGGACGGCTTTGAGCCCAATAATGGAATTGTTGTTCTGGCCGCCACTAATCGTCCGGATATTTTAGATTCTGCCCTATTGCGGCCGGGTCGTTTTGACCGGCGCGTTATGCTGGATCTGCCGGATATCGGCGACCGAGAAGAAGTCTTAAAAATTCACGCCGAGAATAAACCCGTAACAGCCGACGTTAATTTACGGCAAATTGCCGAACGAACACCGGGCTTCTCTGGCGCTGATTTAGCTAATCTGGTTAATGAAGCCGCTATCTTTGCCGCCAGACAAAATAAGACCGAAGTCTCCATGAATGACCTGATTTCTTCTATTGAAAAAGTTCTGCTGGGCCCGGAAAGAAAAAGTCATATTCTTTCCACTGACGAGAAAAAAATTGCTGCCTACCATGAAGCCGGACACGCGCTGGTGGCTGCCTCTCTCCCTCACACTGACCCGATTCGTAAAGTTTCCATCATTGCCCGAGGACAGGCCGCTGGCTATACTTTAAAATTGCCGGAGTTTGATAAGCATTTGCATAGCAAAACTGAATTCAAAGAAGAATTATCCGTTCTGCTCGCTGGCTACTTTGCCGAAAAATTAGTTTTCAATGAAGTAACCACCGGCGCCGGCAATGACCTGGAAAAAGCCACTGACTTGGCTCGGCGGCTTGTGATGAGATACGGCATGTCGGAAAAATTAGGACCGCGAACCTTTGGTGAAACCGAAGATTTAATTTTCTTAGGACGAGAAATTTCAACCGAGAAAAATTACTCTGAAAAAGTGGCCACCGAGATTGACGCCGAAGTTCACAGGTTTATTGATGACGCCGCCTCCATGGCCACCAAAATCTTAACCGAAAAAAGAGCTCTGCTGGACAAAATAACTAACCGATTAATTGAGAAAGAAACTATTGAGAAAGAAGAGTTTGAAGAGTTGATGAAAAGCTAAATTGCGATGTTTGACGTCCGACAACCCAAATATTAAAGAATTTTTGATTTCCGGTTGTCGGACGTCAATAAATTGGACTCTCGCGCGTGTAGCTCAACTTGCCCCGCCATCTTTTAGGGCGCGTAGCTCAGTGGTAGAGCGCGGCCCTTACCCGCCTTGCCAAAGCTTGCCGAATTATTTTTATTAAAATATCATTCAAATCGTGGGCCAGTAGCTCAGTGGTAGAGCGCGGCCCTTATAAGACCGTGGTCGTAGGTTCGATCCCTACCTGGCCCACTGAATTGATATTTAAACAATAGTCTAGGCAAGCGGCGGGCAGGTAAGACCGTGGCCGAAGGTTCGATCCCTTCCGCGCCCACCCTAAAAGATGGCGGGGTGAAGTAGAGCGCGGCCTTTATAAGACCGTGGCCGAAGGGAAGTTTATCCGCCTCTGGCGGAATCCCTTCCACGCCCACAAGTGGTTCGCCCAGCACCGCTAAAGGGTGCTGGGCGCCCGATACCGTTTACTGGTATAGGGGCGAATCCTAGCGCGCACCGCGTAAAACTCCGCTGAAGCGGAGTCACGCGACACAGCCCCGTAAAACTTCGCCACGCGGCACAGCTTAATAATAAATTATCAAAAAATATGAAGCCATCTAAATTATTTTTATATTCCCTATTTCACGCGCTTGGCGTTCTTATTTATGTTCTGGCAATTTCTTGGTTTCTGTCCAATGGTAAAAAAATCTTCAACAACGGTAAACCAGATAATTTTTTGGCTCCCGCCGTCATGTTAATTTTGCTCATTATTTCCGCTACCATTACCGGGACACTAGTTCTAGGCAAGCCAATTCTCCTCTATCTTGAGAATAAAAAGATTGAAGCGATAAAAATGTTGTCTTACACCGTTGGTTGGCTGGCAACAATAGCAATTTTGATTTTAATGAGTCTGGTAATAATCAAATAGGCATCTGCTCCCTCCTTTTTAAAGGAGGGCTAGGGAGGATTTAAATCCCCCTCAATCCTCCTTTATGAAGGGGGAAGAAGAAAATATGGGCAATTAGCTCAGTGGCAGAGCGTTCCCTTGACATGGGAAAGGTCATAGGTTCAATCCCTATATTGCCCACTCGGACAGAAATTAAAGTTCTTACAAATCAACAAAAAACATTAAGGAGGACCAAAAAATGAGTGCTAACATTCAAAGCAGTTGGTGGAAGTATTATTGTGGACCCAAAAACGAAATCTGTGCTTTTTATAAAGAGACTCTCGGACGCATGACTATCCTTAAATGGCATTGCTGGAAACCGATGCGAAAAGTGATTGGACACCACAAAATGCCGGATGGGAAAATTAACCTGCGCCCAAAAGGCTGGGTTTGCCCAACTTGCGGACATTACGATGGCCTTCTCACGCCAGCCATGATGTGATTCCTTTCTCCCTCCTCGGCCAACCGGGGAGGTTTTTTAAAGCATGCGATTAGATAAATATCTCATAGCAAAACACCCCAACCTTTCTCGCGTCTATATTAAAAATCAAGTTAAGCTTGGTAATTTTTTGGTGAATGGAAAACGAGTTAAGCCATCCCAGCTGTTAAGCGAAGATGACGAAATCTCTTTTGCGCTGGGATTTTCTTTACCAGAAAAAGCTGTCATTTTGCCAAATCCCAATATCAAATTAAATATCATTTTTGAGAACAATGACGTAATTGTGATCGATAAGCCAGCCGGATTATCGGTTCATCCGCGGCAAGATAAAAATGGCTTGCCTTTATTGTCAGAAATAAATAACACGCTAATTAGTGGGCTTTTGGCCTACTGCCCGGCGATTGCTAATGTCGGAGATTCCTTAACCTCACCCCCCGCCTCGCCCGACGCGAGTCGAGGCGGGCAACCCTCTCCTTCAAAAGGAGAGGGTAAATCTCCCCCTTTTGAAGGGGGAGAAAAAGAGGGGGTTACACCCTCCCCCGTTCGCCCTGGCATTGTTCATCGCCTAGATAAAGATACTTCCGGCCTTATGATTGTCGCCAAAAATCAAAATAGTTTTGATTGGCTAAAAAAACAATTCAAAGACCGGCAAATTACTAAAAAATATTTAGCTTTAGTCTCCGGCCGATTGGCAGAGAAAGAAGGACAGATAAAAACGCTGTTGCAAAGAGCCAGCTCTGATCCAACCCGGCAAAAAGTGCAGCCTTGGACGCAGAGCACACAATTCTTTCGTCAACCAGAAAGCTATCAAGTTCAAGTCCAAGGCGGAACCCCGCACCGAAGGCCGCTGGCCACGGAACATGAAATTCGGCCTTCTGGTGCGGGGGTTTCGGCCAAAGAAGGCAAAGAAGCCATCACTAACTATAAAGTCATCAAAGAATTTAAAAATTATTCCCTGCTTGAGGTTAGCCCTAAAACCGGCCGCTTGCACCAAATCCGCGTTCATTTAGCACATCTGGGTCATCCGGTCGCTGGCGACGCCAAATACGGGCCAGCTAAGCTGGCCTTAAGCCACGCTCAGCGTGGCGGCGAAGATGCTAGGTCCTCTTCTGGCATCCACTTTTCCCGCCAATTCTTACACGCAACAGAACTGGATATTACCCTGCCTGACGGCCA
>CAZYIG010000067.1:0-5396 GCA_964647205.1 uncultured Candidatus Saccharibacteria bacterium
CGGCCGGTGTATTCGCCGGTTTGCGTGTTGACTTCAATAACGTCGCCTTCTTCCACGAATAGGGGAGCGGCAATCATCGCGCCGGTTTCAATTTTAACGGCCTTGTTCCCGCCTTGGGCGGTATTCCCCTTAATTGACGGCGGGGCTTCAACGACTTTGAATTGCATTTTAATTGGCAGATTGAGCGCAATCATCTTTTCTTCAAAATCAACTATTTCCACTTCGGAATTTGGTTTCAAAAATTTAGTTTTATCGCCGATAGACTCTTCGGCTAATTCAAATCTGGCCGAAGGATTTTTAGCGTCGCAAAAAACAAACTTATCCCGGTGGGCGTATAAAAATTTAACTTTTTTATAATTAATTTCAGCTTCCTGAAAGTTATCAGTATGCTGAAAATTGCGGTTAAGAACTTTGCCGGTGATGAGATTTTTAATCTTGGTTTGGGCCACCGGTTTTCGCTGCTGCATCCGCATGAAACCAAATTCCAAAACTTGATATGGTTCACCGTCTAAGATAAAAATAACGCCAGGTTTGAGTTCGTTGTAACTGAACATAATTAATTTTTGTCATTCTGAACGTAGCGAAGAATCTTGTATTCTCTAGATTCTTCGGTCGCTATGCTTTCTCAGAATGACGAAGTATTTTTATCATCTAATTAAAAAATGCCGAACAGTACTTGTTAGTTTTATACTATAAATTTTAGGCTAAAGCAAGGGGCGATGGTAGTGGGATTGACACTTAATCAATTTCGTGATATTATTAAACAGATTGGCATTCTGCCATTCCTATTTATTAGGAGGACGGACGATGGAAAAAAGTTCTTTTGAAATTTTAAATTCACTGGGGTTCGTTGGCGTCTTGGCCGTTAAGGAGAAAGAAATTATTTTTGCTAACAGAGAGATGGAAGATATATTAGGCTGGAAGCAAGAGGAATTAGTTGGTAAAAAATTAACTACTATTTTTTCCGAGGCAGCGTATACTCTTCTTCTGGAAACCTTCTCTCGTGTTGAAAGCGGAGAAATTATCAAAACACAAATTGACGCTCTTTGCCGGCGCCGCGACAACGACAATATCTATTGTCTTTTTTCCTTGGTTTCTCTTGGCGGCGGTCAGGTGGTAGTTACTGTTCAGGACGCAGCCAATGGCGGCTTAACGATTGACCTGTTAACCGGCTTATATAATCGGCGCGCGTTTTTTACACTGGTTAATCACGAGACAGAAACAGCCAAAAGATTTAAAAGAGATTTGTTCGTGGTCTTTATTGATGCGGATGGATTGAAAAGAGTCAACGATGACCTTGGCCACGAAGCTGGCGATAGGCTCTTGCAATCGGCGGCAGATATTCTCCGATGTACTTTTCGGAAATCAGACATCATCGCGCGCGTGGGCGGCGATGAGTTTTCCATTTTGGCCCTGGGGGATGCCGGTACCGCTCAGATGCTAATGGCTCGGCTTGAGGAGATGACAAAGATAGCCAGCCGGGAATCTATGGTAAAATATGGTTTCTCAATTTCGTTGAGCGCGGGCGCGGTCCGCTATGACCCGGCACAATTATTTCAGCTTGCCCTTAAAAAGGCAGACGAAAAAATGTATTTGCAAAAAAAAGCGAAAAAAGATAAAAAGGCGTAAACCAAGGGGGAGGCTCAAAAAAGAGCCGCCCCTTTTATTATTATTCGTTTTGGGGTAGGAATATATATATGAGTAAAATAGCAAAAAAGAAAGACCGGGTTTTTGTCGGGCTTTCCCCAAAAAAATCGCTGCGCGATTTAACGGGGCAAGCTGGTGGCGTCAGCAAGCGTGTTTTTGTCGGTTTGTCTGGCGGAGTGGACTCATCTGCGGCGGCGGCGTTACTAAAAGAACAGGGCTATGACGTGGCTGGTGTTTTCATGCGTTTTTGGGCCGAGGAGGGACATCGGGAAAATGGTTGTTGTTCAGCGTCGGCTGAAGCGGCGGCCAGATTAGTGGCAGCTAAACTTAACATTCCTTTTTATGTTCTTGATGTGGAGAAAGAATTTAAGAAGAAAGTGGTTGATTATTTTTTAGCCGAACTTAGCTTGGGCCGGACACCTAACCCTTGCGTGGTTTGCAATCCGCAAATTAAGTTCGGGTTATTTTTAGAATATGCATTGAAAATGGAAGCCGATTATGTTGCGACTGGTCATTATGCCCGATTAAAGCGGAAAATTCTAAATTCTAAACTCGAAATTCTAAACAAATCTAAAATTCAAAAATCCAAAATTATTTATAAATTACTCCAAGCTAAGGACGATAAAAAAGATCAGTCATATTTTTTGTGCGGATTGAAACAGAAACAATTAAATAGAATCATCTTTCCGTTGGGAGACTATTTAAAAAGTGAAGTTTATAATTTAGCCGTAAAACAATTATTGCCGTATCGGCAAGGCGAATCTTTTGATATTTGTTTTATTGACGATTACCAGCGATTTTTGAAAAAATATTTAAGAATGAAGCCGGGAGAAATTATTAGCCCGACTAATTGCGTGCTCGGCCAGCATCAGGGCTTAGCGCTTTATACTATCGGTCAGCGGGTGAACATTGGCGGGCCGGGGCCATTCTATCTGGTTAGAAAAGACGTCAAGAAAAATATTCTATACGTGAGCAATAATGGAAAGGACTTGTTGCAAAAAGAAATGCAAGTTGGAAGAATAAATTGGCTTGACGGGCAAAATCCCAAATTACCACTAAAATGTAAAATTAAAATAAGATACGGCGCCAAAGAAGAGGATGGTCTTATTTCCTCCTTCGCACAAGGCTTCGGAAGGACAAAGCGCGCGAATGGTTCAATAAATAATTTAAGAATTTTATTTGACCGGCCACAGCGGGCGATTACGCCCGGGCAGAGCGCGGTGTTCTATGGACAAAAAGGCGAAGTGTTGGGAGGGGGGACAATAGAAAACTAAATTCGTAATGTCCGACATCACGAATTTTGAGTAAAAAAAGAAGGGGCTCCGGTCTGCGCTTCTTGTTGATTGCGCTAGAGTGGAGCCCCTTGGGGTCAGCCAGGGTATTAGCCTATGTGCCAGGGTCGGAATCCGCCACGGGATACCGGTGGTGCTGGCAGGACCGATGCCGCTCTGGGCGGCGTCTTTTTCTTTTGCGTCCCCTAGGGGACGCGGCGGCAATTATGGGGTATTTTCGGTTTCGGATTTTCGCCCCTTAGCCAGATCTTTGCTAAGGGGCCATTGTATACCGAGTAGCTGCAATAGCATCCCTCCTTCTGCCGACCAATTGGGTAGGCGCTTTTGAGGCGGTTTGATTTACCGGCCCGGCGAGCTTATCAGCCGAGCGACTGCCGCTTGGAACTGATTTCAATATAGCAAAAGGTTTATTTTTTGGCAAGAGCTTAAGCCTAATTGGCAAAAACAAGCTTTTATGATAAACTTTGAGTAAATTATAAACGAATTGGCGCGAATTTAAAGCGAATAAAGATTAGTTTTGTATTCGTTTAAATTAGTTTAAAATTGTCTTTCATTGATGACCGCTAATGAGTTAAGAAGCAAATATCTAGAATTCTTCAAGTCTAAGGGACATGCAATAATTCCTTCGGCTTCTTTGATTCCGGACAATGACCCGACTGTTCTCTTTACGACTGCCGGTATGCATCCGTTGGTGCCATATTTGATGGGAGAAAAGCATCCTGGCGGAAGTCGTGTGGCTAATGCTCAGAAATGTGTTCGTACCAGCGATATTGATGAAGTGGGCGATGCAACTCACCACACTTTTTTTGAAATGTTAGGCAATTGGTCTTTCGGTGATTACTTTAAAAAAGAGGCGATTGAGTGGAGCTGGGAATTTTTAACTTCATCGCAGGGATTGAATTTAGATAAAGATCGCTTGGCGGTTTCGGTCTTTGCTGGCGATGAAGATGCGCCGTTTGATGAAGAAGCGTATAAAATTTGGCTAAGTATGGGCGTGCCAGAATCGCGGATTGCTAGGCTGCCCAAGAAAAATAACTGGTGGGGGCCAGCGGGTGAGACCGGGCCATGCGGTCCGGATACAGAAATGTTTTATTGGGTCGGTGATGCGGATAAGGTACCAGCCAGCTTCAACGATGATAATGTTTTTTGGGTTGAAATTTGGAATGATGTTTTTATGCAATACAATAAAACATTGGATGAAACATACGAGCCGCTTAAGCAAAAGAATGTAGATACGGGTATGGGACTGGAGCGGACGCTGGCAGCATTAAACGGATTTGAGGATAATTATCGGACAGAGCTTTTTTGGCCGCTGATACAAAAGATAGAAGAAATGTCTGGCAAGAAATATGACGAGTCGACGGAAATAAAGCGTGCTATGCGTATTATCGCCGACCACATAAAGGCGGCAGTATTTATAATAACAGATGGGATAACTCCCGATAAAAGCGGAAGTGGTTATGTCTTAAGACGACTTATAAGGCGCGCTAGGTATTATTACGATTCAATTGGCGCTAAAAATAAAATATTGGGCATCTTTGCCGAATATGTAGCATCAATATATAAAGACGTTTACCCTAAATTATTTGAAAAGAAAAATAGTATTGATAAAATTATAACCGAAGAAGAAACGACATTTGCTGGTCACTTAATGTTTGGTGAAAAATTATTAGAAAAAATCATAGAGAAGGAAAAAGATATCTCGGCAGATAACGCATTTTTATTGTATTCAACTTATGGGTTTCCTTTTGAACTTATATTGGATATAGCAAAAGAGAAAAACATTAAAGTTGACGCAGAGGGGTTTGATAAGAAAAAAATAGCTCATCAAAAGCTTTCTCATACCGCTTCGGCCGGCATGTTTAAAGGCGGGCTGGCTGATTCCAGCGAGGCAACCATAAAATATCACACGACCGCGCATTTAATGCTGGCGGCGCTTCGGCAAGTTTTGAGTGATAACGTTGTACAAAAAGGTTCTAATATCACGCCAGAAAGATTGCGCTTTGATTTTTCTTATTCGGAAAAAATGACGCCGGAGCAAATTAAGCAAGTGGAGAATATCGTTAACGAACAAATTCAAAAAGACTTGCCGGTGGCTTGCGAGGAGATGAATTTGGAGGAGGCTAAAGCCAAAGGCGCGATGGGCGTGTTTGAATCAAAATATGGAGAGAGAGTCAAAGTCTATGGCATCGGTCAATTCTCTAACGAAATTTGCGGTGGACCGCATGTTGAAAGGACGGGCTTGCTCGGGAAATTTAAAATAACCAAGGAAGAATCTAGCTCGGCTGGGGTGCGCAGAATAAAGGCGGTGTTGGAATAGAATTTCGTTTGCCGCTTTTTTGGCGGCAAAAAAGCGGCGTAAAAAACCGCCGCGCGACGATAAAACTTTAACAAAATCGGATTCGCCTTGCTAAATTTGCTATCCACAACGCCCCGACCTGACGGATCGGGGCCCCA
>CAZYIG010000068.1:0-4979 GCA_964647205.1 uncultured Candidatus Saccharibacteria bacterium
CAATATCGTTACGATGTGGCATTCATTAGAACACTTTATTGAGCCGTTAAAATACTTGAAAGAAGCATCTAGAATTTTAAAGCCAGACGGAATTTTGCTACTTGAAGTACCGAATTTTAATTCCTGGCAATCCAAAATTTTTAAAAATAACTGGTTTCACCTAGACGTGCCGCGCCATGTTTTTCATTATGATAAAAAAAGCTTAGAATTTATTTTAAAAAAAGCAGATTTTAAAATTTTAAAAATTTCTTATAATTCGTTGATTTATGGTCTTTTTGGTTGGATTCAAAGTTGTCTTAATTTTTTTTGCCGGAGAAAAAATCTCTTATTTGATTTGTTAAACAGAAAATTAGGATTGGCAGATTTAAAGAATCATTCAGTTGGCGCGCGGGACTTTATTCTCACTTTTGTTTTGGTGATCCCAGTATCGCTTTTTTCGTTATTATTTTTTATACCAGAAGTTGTTTTTAAAAGAGGAGGCATTATTATCGTTTGGGCTAGACCCAATAATATATGATTAATTTTTTTAGAAAATATTTTTTTGAATTAATGCTTGTATTGATTATTTTGGGTGTTTTGATTTTTTCTTTTTCAACCTTGACCACCAAGCCGCGGCTTTGGACGGATGAGGGCTTGAGCATAGAATTAGCTAGAGATTTTTTGTTATACGGAAAACTGGATGTAGTCTCATCGCCTGGTGTTTTTTCTGACGTTCCATTTTTATTGCAATCAACCGGCTATCCCATGACTATTATGTTGGCCGTATTTTTTAAAATTTTCGGTTTTGGACTAGTTCAGGCGAGGCTCTTTGCCCTGGCTTTAATGATTATTTTGTTAATTTTAGTTTATTGGTTTACTAAAAAGCAATTTGGGAAAACGAATGCTCTTTTAGCAGTATTTTTAATTGCGACTTTTGCTCCGTTTTACGGCAACGGGCGATGCATCACTGGAGAAATTTTAGGATTTATTTTTCTTCTTTTTGGTTTGAATTATTTCTTGGATCGTCGGCGATTATGGCTGGGCGGTTTATTTTTGGGTTTAGCAGTTATGACCAAGCCGTCGGTTTATTTATTGATTGTCCCGGCTGTTTTAATTGTTTTATTAATAGAAAAACGTCAATTTTTTTTCCAGGCATTTAAACTTCTTGCCGGTATGTTGCCGGCTGCGTTTTTGTGGATCGTTATTTGCTTGCCCAGTTTTTTTGACACTAAATCTTGGCTATCAATCATTAATTTTTATAGAAATCCATTCTATCCCTTGTCAACCGTTGATAATTTTTTTGCTAATTTAAAGTTTATTCCCCAAAGCACCACCTTGATCTATTTTTTTATTTTAGGCGGTTTGGTTCTTTGGGCTTTTTTCTGCCGGCAAAAGACAGAAGAGAAAGATAAAAGATTTTTGCATTTTGTAATTATCTATAGCGCGTTGGCTTTCGTGTATTTTTTAAAAAGTCCGGGATGGCTAAGGTATCTGATAGCAGTGCAGTTTCTTATTTTTATTCTTCTGCCCGAAGCTATAAAACGATTAACGGATTTAGGTATTTTTAGTCGCTTGCATTTTTTTGATTCAAAGAAGATTTTTTATATAGTTATATTTTGTTTAATAATTTTGCAGGCTGTCCAATTGTTGTTTTGGGCAGACTTATTTTATTCAACGGCTTCAATAGATGCAATTAATTTTTTAAATCAGCAAGGGAGTGATAAAACAGTGGGTCTCGTTAACTCTCTGGAGATTAGCGGCTTAATTTTGTCTGAAAAAAAATACCAGTTAATTGATACTTTGCTTGGATTGCCGGTAATAGGGCAGGATTTTTTAGCCTTTGAGTTGTCTCGTTTGCCGGAATTGGTGGTCTCCGGGCCGGATGAAGTTACCTTAAATCGCCATCAAGATATTATCGTTGAATTTTATAAATTAATTTTTGACAATGGAAGATACTATGTCTATGCCAAAAAATAATGCATCTAAAAATAAAATGATGAATTTTTTCCGTAGCCATCGGTTGCTATTTGGGATTATATTAGGGTCGTTTTTAATTAGCTTAGCTTATTCTTTTTATTTTCAAATTACTCCAGCAGTCGATGCGCGGGCTTATGATGTAATTGCAATGAACATTGCGCAAGGTTATGGTTATCGGGAAAATTTATCAATGGATATTGTTAATGATTATGCCATTGCCCGCGTCGGACCGGTATATGAGTATTTTTTGGCCGGCATCTACACGGTTTTCGGCCACCGCTACGAAGCGGTTTGGGTGATTCAGGCTCTGTTGCGCGGATTGACTGTCTGGCTGGTTTATTTAATTGTGTTGCTGATATTTTCCGAGGATGACAGAAAAAAACAAATTGGCCTGTGGTCGGCGGGAATTATCGCTTTCTATCCCGATCTGATAGAAATTTCCGCGATGCTGATGATAGAGACATTATATCTTTTTTTGCTTTGTTTAATGCTCTATCTTTTTTTTCTTTTTATCAAGCGTCCCGGTAATTGGTTAGCTGTTGCGCTGGGCGGTATAACAGGCTTGGCAATTTTAACTCGGCCGCTAGCGCTTTTTCTGGTTCCGGTGTTTCTGTTTCATCTTTGGCGGAAAAAAATGTGGTGGTCGGCGATTTTGTTATTATTGGTTTTATCAATGGTTTTTGTTCCTTGGACCTGGCGCAACTATCAAGTTTATGGACAATTGATGCCTTTTGGCGCGGCCGGTAATTTTAATTTTTGGATAGGTAATTATCACGGCGGCAATGGAGAACAGGTGCCAACAGCAGAGCATATCGAATTTGCCGCCAAGAATGGCGTCGGACAAATTAACGGCGAATCTATGAAACAATTTAAAACTTTTCTGCGTGAATATCCGGGTGAGTTTTTAAAATTAACGGTACTTCGTGTCAATAAATATTTTAGCGTTGTCCGGCCAATGGGTTTTTGGTTCTATCAAAAAGGGCTAGGTCAGTTTTTATTTCTTCTGTCTTCGGCTGCGGCTTCAGTGTTCTTGTTTATTTTAGCTCTAGGTGGTATTTTAAAGACTATTATGACAAAAGATAAAAGGTTGTATTATTTATTGGCCTTAACGATTGCGACTCCTTTGGTTGTTTTTATAACGGTAGTTGAAACTAGATATCGTTTTCCAATTTATCCTTTGTTGGCTGTCTTTGCTGGTTATTTTATGGTTTCGTTGCTCGGAAATCCCAAGCGATGGTTTGAAAAATCATTATGGTTTTCACTCACTCTGATTCTTTCCAATGGAATAATAGACCTATTTTTAAACGTGGATTTAGTGAGGGAAAGATTGGGTGTTTTTCTAAAATTATTCTAAACTTTTATGAAACTGCTTATTCTGACGCAAAAAATAGACGCCAATGATGATCTGCTGGGGTTTTTTCATGCCTGGACGGCAGAATTTGCCAAGCAGTGTGAAAAAGTGACAGTCATCGCCCTGGGCGTTGGCAAATATGATTTACCGAGTAATGTTAAAATTTTTTCCTTGGGAAAAAATGAATTGAAAATTGAAAATTGTAAATTGAAAATTATTAAAAAATTTATTTATCTAATAAATTTTTATAAACATGCTTGGCAAGAGCGCAGTAATTACGATGCAGTTTTAGTTCACATGAACGCCGAATACGTTATCTTAGGCGGGCCACTCTGGCGAGCGCTAGGGAAAAAAGTGGGCCTCTGGTATGTTCATAAACAAACTGGTTTGAAATTAAAATTAACGGTTGCTCTAACCGATGTTATTTTCACTACATCGCCGGCTAGTTTTCGTTTGGCCAGCCCGAAGATAAAGATCGTTGGTCACGGCATAGACATTCCTAAGTTTGCCCATATCTTTCGGGTGCAGGAAGACGGAGTATTTAGAATTATTTGTGTTGGCCGTATCAGTGAAATAAAAAATCAGCGCTTGCTGATAGAGGCGGCGGATATTTTGGTCAATAAAAAGGGGATAAAAAACATTAAGATTGACTTGGCCGGCGGTCCGGTTTATGAGCGAGATATTGCATATCAACACAAAGCGGCCCAATTAGCGGAAGAGAGGGGGCTGTCGGATTTTGTGAATTTTATGGGCAGCGTGCCTTATCGGGGAATAGCGAATATTTACGCTCGAGCTGATTTGAGCATTAATCTCTCTCCGACCGGCGGAATGGATAAAGTGGTTTTGGAGTCCATGGTTGCGGGTCTGCCGGTCATTGTTTTTAATAAAGCCTTTATTTTCCTGCGGGCGCTAAGTAAAAATTTTGTTCTTGAAGAGGCAGATGCCGCGGAATTAGCCGATAAAATCGTTGCTTTGATGAATTTGAGCCAAGAAGAACGGGCGAAACTTATCGCCCAGTCTCGAGAAACTGTTTCCCGAGACCATAATTTAGTCAAATTGGTTAACCGGATAATTGAAGAGCTTACTCGTTAATAATCAATATGGAAAATAGAAAAGTTGCTTTGATCGCTTTGCGCAGTGACAACACCAAGGGCATCTCGCCGTTGGGGCCATTATATTTAGCGACCGCGCTTAAAAAAAGCGGTTTTATCCCCAAAATCATCTATAAAAAAGAAAGCGAAATAGACCAGATTGAACAAGAAATAGCCGATTTTAAACCGGATTTAATTGGGATGTCGGTTTTTACGGGTTATCTGAATAAGCGATATGTTGATTTGAGCCGAAAATTAAAAAGCGCCGGCCATCTAATTGTCTGGGGAAATGCGCATCCGTCTTTATTGCCGGAGCAAGTCTTAGCGGAACCGGCCATTGATTTTGTGGTTATTGGTGAGGGCGAAGAGACGTTGGTTGAATTGGTAAAAAATTTAGGTGATAAAGAAAATTATAAAAATATCGCCGGTTTGGGTTTCAAAGATAAAAACGGAGAAATAGTCATTAATCCGCGCCGGAATTTTGGCGATATGGATGAATATCTTATTGATTGGTCGCTGATTAATGTTGAGGATTATATTGTCCCTTATTTTTCCAATAAATATCAAAGAACTTTAGCGGT
>CAZYIG010000069.1:0-4919 GCA_964647205.1 uncultured Candidatus Saccharibacteria bacterium
TCGGCGACTAATTCGTATTCAATTTTGGGGGTAAAAACGAATTCACGATTTCGCATTTTGGGGGAAGAAAATTTTTTAATCATAAAGTCGAAAATTATTAACTAATAAACATATGAATATGAACAACCAAAAAGGTTTTACAAATATTATTCTAATTGTAGTTATTGTTGTCATTATCGCCGTTGGTGGATATTTTGTTTTAGTGAAAAAATCACCAGCAGTCACTCAACAAACCAACACTCCAGTCCCTACTCCCACTCAAACTCAAAGTCCTACTCTCACCCCTGCGCCATCCGGTGAAACAGCAAATTGGAAAACATACCGGAATGAAAAGTATGGTTTTGAATTTAAATATCCAACCGACATACAAATTAAAGAGCAAAAACCAAATTACCTTTGGTATCAATACAACGCTACAGAAATAGCCTTTCAGAAAAATGGGCAAGATACCTCTCTACCTTTTCTACCTTTCATAACTTTGGGAATTGCAAATGATGCTTCGATAGCAGCACATAAACCACCGCAATGTGCTGAAGGTGAACCTTGTGCTTTTGTGCCATTTGAGCAAGCCAAGTTGGCCTGTGAGCAGTACTACAAGACGAAAGCGCCAGGAACCTACGACGGCACAACATCAGAGGATTTTGGCCGAGAATCTTTTCGATATGTCATTTCTTTAATTGATAGCCAAAAAGCATGCGGAGAGAATACATGGCGATTTACGGGAGAATCTGCTTCGCATAAAGAAACCGTGGTCTACAGCCAGAACAATACCAGATTTCAATTCAGGGCATTTCTAGGTTATGGGGTTAACCGAAACATCATAACTAATGCCACCGATAGTAATTTGAAAGAGCTAGAACAGCAGAAAGTTATTTATGCGGGTAGTTACGATACTGTCCAGTTAGTGAATAAAATTATTTCGACCTTTAAGTTTATTCGTTAAGAATTTGCCGCCAAAGAAAAACTTGTCATCCCTTCGGGAGATCACCCGTAGAATGAAAATTGTTATCGGTGCGGCTCCACCGCCTGCGATGGCAAAATGCATTCGGACTAATTCAAGAATACTGCACTAAACATTAGATTCTGGCGACTACTAAAAAGCAAAAAAAGTACAGAAATTTTTTTGCTTTTTTATTTTATGCTATAATTCAACCATGGACACGAGTAAAAAATTGTACATTCGAATAGAAAGAAAAATTAATACCGCCAAATGGATGATCTTTACCCGATGGTTTTATCCAATCGGTATTCTTTTGATTGGTTTTTTGACCAAGAACATCAGCCATTCTAACGTCTCTTTTTCTTATACCGCCATGGTCTCTCTTTTTTGCTCTTACTTCATCCTTAACTTTATTTTCTGGCTGGCAATCAAAAAAACCATTAAGCAATTCTCTTCTTTTCTGCTAAATTTTGCTTGCTATGGTTTGATTATTGCCGAACTGGTTTTTTTTACCATCATTATGCATTTAGCCGGCGGCGTGGAGAGTGTTTCCAATGTTTTTTTCTTTCTACCCATCGTTAGCGCCTCTTTAATCTTTAGCACTAAAGGTTCAATTGCTACCGCTTTGACCTCGGGTCTGATTATCAATTCTTTAATCTTGGCTGAATATTATAATTTTATTCCTCATGTTCCTCGGTATAGCGCTTTAACTATTGAATTTACCGATCTTTCCATCGGCCTGACTAAAACTTTAACCAATGCCATTTTTTTCTTAATCGTCGGCTCGTTTGCCGGCTATGGCGCTAAAATGCTCTGGCGCCGCGAAGTGTCATTTGAAGAGAAAACCTACGAGTTGCAAACCAGCGTTAAGGAACTGGAAAAATCCCAAAAAGCGCTGTCTAGCACTTTAGACGATGTTAAAGAAACCCGCCAGAAAATTGAGGAAGAGAAAAATAAGACCTTGGCCATTATTGATAATTTTGCCGATGGCCTGTTGGTCTTTGACAACAAAAATTTTCTTATTTTAGCTAATCCGCAAGCAATTGCTTTTTTTGAAATGTCAGCGGAGAAAATCATTGGCCAATCAATGGCACAGCTGAACGACCGGCCGGTTTTTAAGCCTCTGCTAGAATTATTAAAAAATCCAACCAAACCAGTTTTACGAAAAGAAATGGTTTTACATGATTTAACTTTGGAAATTTCTGCTATCCCCATGAAAAGCCCGAAAGAAAAAATCGGCGATTTAATAATTATGCATAATGTCACGCGCGAAAAGGGGATTGAAAGAATGAAAACCGAGTTCGTTTCGATTGCCGCCCATCAACTACGGACACCTCTTTCAGCCGTAAAATGGGCTCTAAGCTTATTGCTGGATGGCGATGCCGGAGAATTAAACGCTGAGCAAAAAAGCTTTATTGATAAAAGTTATGAATCTAACGAAAGAATGATTGTTTTGATTAATGATCTTCTGGATGTCGCCCGAATAGAAGAAGGGCGCTATCTTTATAAATTGGTATCGGCTAAATTAGAAAATTTGACCCAAGCAGCCTTGAGTGCCTGCAAAGAAATAGCCACTAAGCGAAACATCAAACTTGAATATCTGAAACCGGCTGAAGCGCTGCCAGAAATGATGATTGACGCCGAGAAGATAGCGATTACTATTCAAAATTTGATTGAAAACGCCATTAAATATACGCCTCCGGGCGGCCAAGTGACAGTTAGCTTGAGATATGATACAAATAAAGCAGAGGTTTCTGTCAGGGATAACGGCGTGGGCGTCAATCAGGAACAGCAAAACCGACTATTTACTAAATTTTTCCGCGCCAGCAATGTTATGCGGATGGAAACAGACGGCACGGGCTTGGGACTTTTTATCGCTAAAAATATCATTGAAGCTCACGGCGGGAAGATTTGGTGTGAATCGAAAGAAAATGAAGGAAGTGTTTTTTCTTTTTCCTTGCCAATTAATCATTAATTAAAAAATCTACTAGTTATTATGCCTAAAAAAATTCTTATTATTGAAGATGATAAAATCCTTTCTGGTTTATTGGGGAAAAAATTAAAAGAAGCTGGCTTTGAAGTAACCTCTGCCTTTGACGGAGTAGCGGGATTAGATAGCCTGCGGACAAATAAACCAGACTTAGTTCTGCTTGATATTATAATGCCGGAGAAAAATGGGATGGAAGTGATGGAAGAAATGAACAAAGACCCGGAAACTAGTCTGACAAAAATTCCGGTTATTATTATTTCTAATTCCGGTCAGCCGGTAGAGATTGACCGAGTTTTAGAACTAGGCGTTAGAGACTATTTAATCAAGGCAGAGTTTAACCCCCAAGAAGTTATTGAAAAGATTATTAAACAGATTGGCAACTAAAAAGTTGTTCAGTCAATAATTATTATGCCCAAAAAAATTCTGCTCGTTGAAGACGATAAATTTCTTCGGGAACTCATTGCGAAAAAACTTAAATCTGCCGAATACGAAGTCCTTGAAGCGATTGATGGTGAATCGGCAGTAATTAAGGCCAAAGAACTGAAGCCAGATTTGATTTTGCTAGACTTAATCCTACCGGGCATCGATGGTTTTGACATTCTGGCCAAGATAAAAGAAGATCCGACTATTGGCAAAACTCCGGTTATTATCTTATCAAATCTCAGTCAGCAAGAAGAGATTGAAAGAGCTCTTAAGCTTGGTGCCGCTGACTTTTTGATTAAAGCTCATTTCATTCCGGGCGAAATTATTGAAAAAATTAAAAAACTTTTGGCCTAGCCTCTTTTAAAGAATCAAAAAATCCCCGTCCTGCAGAGCAGGAATAGGGGATTTTTCTTTAATTTATCATTTACTCTATAATTTCAAAAGCTAAACTTTTAACGCCAAATTGCAAAGCCAAGCTTCGAGACGGCATCCAAATATCCATTTTATGGCTGTTCTTTTTGGCCATCCGATCTTCAACAATAAAAATTTTATCACCATACATTTCCGGAAATTTAACCTTAGTGCCAAAAGGCAAAAAGTTAGCTGCCACTACTCCATCATAAACATAGGTTCCATTAGCCGTAATAAAAGGAGAGTCATCCGTTTGGTCGGGCGTGCTTGAGTAAGCCGTAACCGTTACTTTGTTCATTTTTTTCTGAACTAAAACCTTTTTAACTTGCTGCGTTTCTTCATCGCTACAATCATTAGCAGAAAAACAAGTTGGCTGAAGAAAAACATTATTTTGGAGATTCAAACTATCTTCGCTTTCCAATTCAGAAACAATTGTCAGGCTTGGATTAGCAACCGAAACAGCATAAATATCAGCCGAATCAACTAAATTACTGTCTTGAGCCATGGCTTGAGGCAGAATCGTGACCAAGAGTTGATTGAATAAGGCTGCCAGCATAAAGGCAGTAAAGATAATTTTATTTCCCTGTTTATTCAGTTTTGAGGTTAATTTAATCATATTTGGTTGAAATCAGAGTCTTAGCCCTGGTTCTTTGGTTTACCCCGTTAGAAGCTTTTTACTAAATACGGATTACTCTTGAATAAAGCCGAAGGCGGAATCGCCTGCTTATTTGGCTTATTATAGGTATAATTGAGCTTCTACATGGGGCTTTTCGTCAAACAAAAAATCCCTCTTCAGGGATACACCTATATATTAGCATACCCAACCCCTAAATGTCAAGGGTTGAAAGAAAAATCTTTATAGAGTAAGATAAGGTTAGTTTTAGATAAAATGGATCTTGGTGTAATGGTAGCATCCCGTAAAGTCGCTTTGCGACAACGGCGTAAAGCCGCGTTGCGGCCACGCCACTTTACGCGGGACAGGCGAGTGCTTTTTATCCAGTTAAATTTCGGGGTGTAGCATAACGGTAGTACGCCTGCTTCTTGCCCCGCCAAATTTATCGGGCCGTAGTGTAATGGTAGCACGAGTGCTTTGGGAGCACTTAGTCGGGGTTCAAATCCCCGCGGCCCGACATAAATATTTGGCGGGGTGAAGGA
>CAZYIG010000070.1:0-4877 GCA_964647205.1 uncultured Candidatus Saccharibacteria bacterium
TAAAAACGCTATAATAATTAATAAAAAAATCTGCGATGGCATTTCAAAAAATATTCTAAATTCAAGCCTCCTCTTACTGAAAGGCCTTCTTGATTAACTTACTTAGCCCATGAAACCATAGATTATAATGCTTTAAATCTTGCATATTTTTTAACCACGCATAATCAATTATCTCATTACTAACCACAACTTTCGAATTCTTTGTTTCTCCTTTAAAAAATACTGCGTATCGATAACCGCTAGCCTCATCCCAACTGTCTACATCGATAATGTCAGTTATTTTAAAGCTTTTTATACCGGCTTCTTCTTTCAACTCTCTTTTCAAACCATCAAGCCAATTTTCTCCATCGTTTAAACGCCCGCCTGGTAGCAACCATTTTCCCGCTTTGTGTTTCAATAATAGAATATGCCCTTCCTTATTAAAAAGTAAAATGTTTTGGGTAATTTTATGCATGGTTGTTATTTTTATTAATTTGATTCCAGAATCTAACGCAACAATATTGGAGAGAAGCGCCAAAGGTGTTAAGTTGGATTCCTATGAAAAATTACAAAAGATTAAATATGAATGAGTGGGAATAAATCAACATTGGTATTTTTATATTTGTCTAAATATTTCTTTAAATCCAACTCTTCCATATTGTCACACTGTACTATGATTTAAGTCTACACACAAAAATCTTAGGGCGAAGATACGCATTCACCGATGTCATAAATTTTAGTTCTAATGTTTTTACAATCTTAAATTCTGATTCCAAGATAATTTTTTTCAAAATTTCGTACTTGCTCGTGTAAACAACTAATTTTCCCCCAGGACTTAATGTTTTTTGGCAGTATTCAATAAAACACTGGTAAAGGTTTTCCAAGTCTTCATTTTTTGAAATAACCATACCAAACGGCAAATCAGATGTAATAACATCAAATTTACCTAGATCTGGTTTATCAAAAATATTTCTTTCTTTCAGCTGTATTTTTTTATCAATCCCGCTTTTTTTATGTTTTGTATAGCTAAAGAGATGCTTTTTTTATTATTATCAAAACCAATCAATTGTTTTAGATTCGGATAACATTGACTAGCCTCGATAAGCAATGTTGCACTCCCAGAAAAAATATTTAAATAGGAATCCACGTTCTCTAATTCACATAAAGAATTTACCGCATACGCAATCGTAGAATCCATCGCACCGCTCATATTTTTTACTTTATAATCTCTAGAAGACAAAGGCCTTGACGTAATCTGAACACCAATTTCCCAGATTTCATCAAGTTTTTTTATGATATGAATTTTCATGTCCGACTCTTCTTTCTCGGTTAGTCCGTACGTTCTCTGTATGTATTCAGCAATACCGCGGACTCTTGGAGAATCTGAACCAGCACAAGTTATTTTAAAAGTCTTAAATTTATCTTTATTTCCGTTAATGATTATTTCTATCAGGTTGC
This sequence comes from uncultured Candidatus Saccharibacteria bacterium, assembly GCA_964647205.1. Taxonomy (GTDB): domain Bacteria; phylum Patescibacteriota; class Minisyncoccia; order Portnoybacterales; family GWB1-42-6; genus CAZYIG01. The sequence goes on from CAZYIG010000070.1 coordinate 1,438, forward strand.
CTAATATCGATTTGTGGTTAAAAATATAAAATGGACTATATTTAGAATTTTGCATAACAATATATGCTCGAGAAACGCTTCTTAGGCGTTTAATCGCGGCAAGATTTTGCACAAAATCTAAATAAATATAATCGCCCTCTTCTTTAATAACACGGAGACTCGCCAATCGACTTATCTCGTTTAAAACGACTTCCCTCAAGCCCATGATAAAAGCTAATTTTATTTCTAATTTTGATTCATTCATAAAGCGTAGAAAATTTATTGTACTCCTAAATAAACGGCTGTTTAATGAGCACGCGATGGAGCACTATTGAGCGGTTAATTCTTGGCCGAAAATGAACCTATCAAGCAAGCAGATTTATTTCTCTAGTGCATAAAAGAATATCTGGCACTTACTCTTTACTTTAAAATTGGCCGATGAATTTTATCAATAAAATTGCAGTAAGCGCTGATTTCTTTTTGCAATCCAGCGCTACGATCTAGTTTCTTGATTTCAGAAATAGTCGCCCATCGATATCGAGAGTGTTCATTCTCGTCAATTTTGATATTTCCGCCTATATATTCGGCGAGATAATTGATACCGACTAGCGCATTCTCCTGATTCATATTGAGGCCAAATGTGTTGAAAGGATAAAGAATATTTACACTCAACCCCGTTTCTTCTTTAATTTCTCTTTCAAGTCCAATGATTATTTCTTCTCCTTCTTCTAAGCGTCCGCCTGGCGTTTCCCAGCCCGTCAGATCATCATTTTTCTCGCTTTCTTTGGTCTTAACGATGAGAAAAGAATCCTCCTTTTTTATAAGAGCCTTAACGGCTATAGAACATTTTAACATAATAGATAGAAAATAAATTAATGACTATTTGCTCTCCTCGACATAAGAACCCTCCAAATAGGCGAGTTCAAAAATATGATAAATATTTATTAGACTACCTTATTATCTTGATAGCCTTTTCTAAAAGATTATCAAAATCTTTATTGGCACGCCAAATATTTTTAAGTTTTCCTCTTAATAAAAGATGCTCCGGATAGCCAATATCTTCTACTAAAATAATTCTACTGAATTCCGATTCGTTTAATAAAAAAGTTAAAGATTCCTTCAAATTATCTATTTCTTCTCCGCTTAAACCATTCTTTTCAAGGTATGCCTGATAATGATGCAAAAAATGTAAGTGGAATAATTCATGACAAATGCTGGTCAAAGAAAAAGGGAGACTATGCCAAATAGATACCATGAACCAATTTTTCTCTGCGTTGTCTAAGCACATAAAACCGGTGGTCAAGAAACAATCAAAATTATCACGATAAATTTTTTTCTTAGTCAAACTCGAAAGATTATTAAAAAAATCATTTTCAACTGCTCTCCATATACCTTCGAGCGAAATTATTGTTTTATCAATAACATTAGAACGATAAATCTTCAGATGATGATTTTCTAAATATTCCCGAACTAAATTCTGTGCTTCTAAAAATTCTGCTGCAACGATTTTTTTCAATAAACTTTTAGGAATAAATGCTATCTGGGAATTCCAATCAAGCCCCCATAGATTTTTATCTTTGGCTATAGAAACCCAACTCCAAGCATCATTATTTATATTATATTTAAATTCAACTTTCGGCATATTTTTATTGTCTATTGGATAATAACAAAACCATTAAAAAAAGTTAAGGGCTGATTAACATTCTGGTCAATCAGCCCTTTTTCTATTGTCGTGTCTGCTCATATAAATCCCATATTAACCATCTAAGGGATTCTTTAGCGTGAACACAGAAAGTTTCATCCACTTCCCAAATGCTACCCTTACGCATATGAGCGTTATGTGCACAACCGCCCCCGCAGAAAGAAACCGCTTCACAATCAAAGCACTGGCTCATGTTTAAAGGTGAACGCAGACTCCATTCTTGCCAGAATGGATGGGTGTAGGGATCGAAAGTTTCGTCTGGCTCCACAAAAAAATCTCCGGTGCCGCTGTATGCATGACAAACGCCCATCTTGCCATCAGGTCTTACCACTATCTGCTTACCACAGCCGCAACAATCTCTGTCATAAATCTCCGATTGCACGAAAGCCTTAACCTTACGCATCATCCTAGCTTCATAGATGCATCTCTGTCTAGCTATTTTAAAACAATCAATCAGAGAAGCAGAAACTTTCTTAAAGTAATCCGGGGACTGAACCTGATATTTACCGCTATCCAGCAAGGGATTAAATCCAATCTGATTAATTCCTGCCTCGTCCAAAAACCATTCAAATATCCTCGGTAAATTGTCGACGTTTTGTTCGGAGATAGTGCAAGAGACACAGACATTGGCACCAAATCTTTTTAATGTTTTTATCCCTTCCATCACCGAGTAAAAAGTTCCTGTCTTCCCGTCTTGCAGAACACGACAAGCGTCATGCACTGATTGATACCCATCGATAGAAACATCCACCTCGATACTGTTCTCGGTACAAAATTTAGCAAATTGTTCACTTATTAATGAACCGTTTGTGTTAATGTTTATCTTTAAGTTCGCTGGCAACTCGCTATTTGCCTTTAAGCGATTAATTTCAACTACAGCTCGATAAAAAACGTCTACATTAAGCAACGGCTCTCCACCATAGAAAACAACTGATGGTTCACGCGGATGAAAATCAGAAAATTGATAGGCTTTTTTTAAAAATTTTGAAAATTTTCCGATAGCCAAAATAGCCGTGGCATTGGTCATATTTGTACGCTCTCTCCGAGCGGAGCCATAGGATCCATATGACCCTTCGAAAAAACAGTACGAACAACCAAAATTACAATTGTCCGTCAAAATCAGATAAAGGGTATCAATACAAGGACGCCGCAAGATTTTTTTCTGTATTCTTGCTATCTCCATATCCTCTTTGTCTTCTCTCGGAACCAAAAGCCTATACTGCTCAAGATATGAAAGCACCTGCGAAGTTATCTCGTCTAAACTATTAGCACTGCTTCCAAGACTCAAGAGCAAATAGTCTTTAATCTTTTCTAAAAGCTCCACACCGACAAAAAGAATTTGTCGATTTAATGAGTGGAAAATAGCAACCATATCGCTTTTTTCCAAGAAATGAGCATACTTGGAAAACTTAAGCTTTTGGGCTCTACACATTTCAATCCTCCTATTTCTTACGCTCAAAAAGAGTTTAAAATGGAGGGCGGTTTTAAGGTAGAAACCGCCCTCTCCTTTTTTTGACAGCCATTATGCGCAACGACAAGTGCTGCTGCAAGTTGCGCATGCGCCACACTTAAGGTTCATGGTCGCTTTATCTGCAAGCTTACCAAGAATTTTCCGAAAGGCCGTCACCCCTGGGACTACAAACTTCAAGATCACCACCCCCTTTCTTTTTAAAGATCTATGCGTTTTTAGGCTAAATTCACAGCCTGCGGATTCGCATTTGAATTTGTATGATTTGGTAAGATAGAATCATGAAAAATC
>CAZYIG010000071.1:0-1380 GCA_964647205.1 uncultured Candidatus Saccharibacteria bacterium
TATTTGCTTAGATTTTCGTTTCAAAAGCGTGAAATTTTTACCAGCGATAAAAATTTCACTCGCCAAGACCTCCTCGCTCTCCCCGCTTTTTTATAAAAAAGCGGGGAACCGTGCCCGCTTCGTCGGCTTGAGCATTTTGAAACGAAAATCCGCGCTTAGTAGATTAAACGTTTCAGAAAAGTAATTTCTCGTCTTGTAATCATAACAAAATTTTTCGCATGGGCAACGGAAATAAAATCAACTCTTTAAATATGAGCAGTGAATATATAAAGATTAGAGGCGCTAGGGTGCACCCCGTAAAATTCCGCTACGCGGAATCACGGGGCGAGAATGAGTAATATCAAATTTTGCTTATAAAATTATGTCGCAGGAGTTTATAAAAATTAGAGGCGCGAGAGTTCACAATCTAAAAAATATTAGCCTTGATATTCCCAAGGGCAAGTTAGTAGTGATTACCGGTCTTTCCGGTTCGGGAAAATCTTCATTGGCTTTTGATACAATCTATGCCGAAGGACAACGGCGGTACGTGGAAAGTTTATCAGCTTACGCTCGGCAATTTTTGGGCGTGATGGACAAGCCGGATGTTGACCGGATTGACGGCTTATCGCCGGCGATTGCGATTGACCAAAGAAGCGTTTCCAAAAATCCACGTTCAACCGTGGGCACCATTACGGAAATTTATGATTATTTGCGTTTACTGTTCGCGCGCATCGGCAAACCGTATTGTCCAAAGTGTAATAAAGTAATTTCGCGTCAGAGTCCTAGTCAGATTGTTGATCAAATTTTAAAACTGCCAAATCAAGAACAAGTTTTAATTTTGGGACCGGTAGTGCGGGGTAAAAAGGGCGAACACCGGGGAATTATAGAACAAGTTCAAAAAGCGGGATTTGTGCGGGTCAGAATTGATGGTATTGTCCATCGTTCTCAAGAGGCGTTGGATTTAAACTTGGATAAACAAAAAAAACATAATATTGAAATTGTAGTTGATCAAGTAGCCGTGCCGGATAAAAATAATAAAGACGAGCGCGCCAGAATTGTTGATTCGGTTGAAACGGCGTTGAAAGCGGGTAATGGAATAGTAATAATAAGCGCGCTAGACAAAGCAAATCTCTCGCTCTCGGGCAACCACGCCATCCCTGTCCCGCCGAAGCGGGACGCCGCCCTTCGCTCGGGACATGCTTTGTCTCGCGCGACGAGAGATCTATTGTTCTCCGAGCTCTTTGCTTGCGACCAGTGCGGTCTGTCTTTGCCGGAAATTGAGCCAAGACTATTTTCGTTTAATAGTCCTTTCGGTGCTTGCCCTGATTGCCAAGGGCTGGGGACCAAGCTAGAAATTGATCCGAAAATGGTTATCCCGAATGATCGGCTAACAATTGCCGA
>CAZYIG010000071.1:1480-4845 GCA_964647205.1 uncultured Candidatus Saccharibacteria bacterium
CAAGGTTATTATTTTTGGAAATTAAGTCAGGTGGCACAAGAATATGGTTTTTCCTTAAACGAGCCGGTTAAGAATTTATCGCCAAAAGTTATTGATATTCTTTTGTATGGCAAGGGAAGCTTTGAAGGCGTGATTTCAAATTTAGAACGACGCTGGAAAGAAACCGAGTCAGAATTCTCGCGGGCCGAAATAGAAAAGTATATGTTAATTAAGCAGTGCCCGACTTGCGCTGGCCACAAGCTCAAGCCCGAGGCTTTGGCAGTTAAGATTGGTAATTATGATATTAGTCAAATGAGCACTCTTTCCATAACGGGACTAGGAAAATTTCTAGAAGAACTAAAACTTAATGAAACTGAAATAGAAATTTCAAAATTAATTTTAAAAGAGATTTTAAAACGATTAAAATTTTTAGCGGATGTGGGACTTGAATATTTAACCATTGGCCGGGAATCAACCACGCTTTCGGGCGGCGAAGCCCAGCGGATTCGCTTGGCGACGCAAATTGGCTCGGGGCTTTCGGGGGTGGTTTATATTTTAGACGAGCCATCAATTGGCCTGCATCAGCGCGATTTGAATAAATTAATTGAAACTCTCAAGCAATTGCGCGATTTGGGAAATACAGTGCTTGTAGTTGAGCACGATGAGCAAACAATTCTGGCGGCCGACTGGGTTATTGATATCGGTCCGGGAGCCGGCGCGCATGGTGGCCGGGTCATTTTTGAAGGGACATCAAAACAATTGATTTCTTCCAAAACTCTTACCGGTGATTATTTGTCAGGTAGAAAAAAAGTAGAAATAAATGTTAATAAATCCCAAATCCCAAACTCCAAATCCCAAACAAATCCAAAATCAAAAATCCAAAACTCGAAACAGAATTATATAGAGATTATTGGCGCTAGAGAGCATAATTTAAAAAATATTAACGTTAAAATTCCGCTGGGGAAATTAGTAGCCGTGACGGGTGTTTCCGGTTCGGGTAAGAGTTCGCTGGTTAATGATATTCTGGGTTTGGCCTTGGCACGTGATTTTCATGGCGCGCAAACCCAGCCAGGCGAACATAAAGAAATTTTAGGCACGGATAATCTGGATAAAGTTATTATTATTGACCAGTCGCCGATTGGCCGGACGCCGCGGTCTAATCCAGCCACCTATACCGGTATTTTCACGCCGGTTCGTGATTTATTCGCCGCAACTCAAGAAGCCAAAATCCGTGGTTTTGATATTGGCCGGTTTAGTTTTAACGTCAAAGGCGGGCGATGTGAAGCGTGTCAGGGCGATGGTTTGAAAAAAATTGAAATGTATTTTTTGCCGGATGTTTATATCGAATGTGAAGAATGCCACGGCAAACGTTACAATAAAGATGTGCTGGAAATTGAATATAAAGGAAAAAATATTGCTCAAGTTCTGGAAATGTCGGTGGACGAAGCACGAGATTTTTTCAAAAATATTCCATTGATAGATCAGAAATTAATTACTTTGAAAGAAGTGGGTTTGAGTTATATGAAACTCGGTCAGCCATCAACCACGCTTTCGGGCGGCGAAGCTCAACGGATAAAATTGGCGACGGAACTGGCGCGGCGTGATACCGGACGGACTTTGTATATTTTGGACGAACCAACAACCGGCTTGCATTTTGATGATATAAAAAAATTATTGAATGTTTTGGCGCAACTGGTCGCGCGGGGCAATTCGGTTTTGATCATTGAGCACAGTTTAGACGTAATTAAAAATGCTGGCTGGATAATTGATCTTGGGCCGGAAGGCGGCGAGCGCGGCGGGTATATTGTGGCGCAGGGGACAGTGGAAGAAATCAAAAAAAATAAAAAAAGCTATACGGGAAAATATTTGAAATAAAAAAACCGCCTCGGGAGCTTCCAAAGCGGGTAGAATGGCCAAGTATGCTGGCCGGTCTTTGACATAAAAAAGAAAGAGTTTAGGGCTGACAAGGGACGGTTTCCCAATAGCCGCTGGGCACTTCAATTTGATAGAAGTTTCCAGTGGAGGGATCTTGCTGCGATTCCAGATGGTATTCGCCGGTCGGAATGAAACGGCGGCAAAGATTGTTATAAGGGTAAGAGTAATAGTAACTGCCGACCCAATAGCCGCCAAGAAAGCCGATACCGGCAAAAAACGGAAAATGGTAACGAGGATAAGAATGACCGCCGTAGGAACGATAGGCCGGTGCCCGATGCGCTGGCGCAAGTGAGCGATTATAATGAGGAGCCCGGTAATGGCCAGTGCTTGGTGCGCGTTGATGAGAGCCGCCGCCACTACGATAGCCGCCACCACCACTGTGCCCAAAAGATCTACCTTCGCTAACGCTATGCCCGCTGCCGCCACCGCCTCGTCCATTCTGGGCCGCTTCCAACGCCGTCACTGGAAAAAGAATGACGGCTAAAACAACTAACCAAAACACAATCTTTCTCATAAGCCGTTCTCCTTTCAAAGAGATTTGTTAACGAACTGGCATTTATTAAATTATGCAAAATTTTATTTTATAATACAAGGGCAAGGCTCAATGGATAAAATTTGCGGGAACTTGCTAAAAAAGGTGATTCTGTGTTAATAATTGAGCATAATCTGGGCGTGATAAAAAGTCTATAAGATTGTTTTTTAATAATTTCAAAAGAGAGGGGAGCGATGATTATCATGAGACATCAGCTTAAAGAATTGACGGCTTCTTTGACAGCGTTGGTTATTCTCGCAATCTATGTTCTTTTCCATTTCGTTTACGTCTCGGTTTTTCTGGCTTTTATTTTCACCGGGTTGCTGGTGTTACTGGCGCGGTTAGGAGGCGCCAACACCGAGAGTGAGGGATATCAAATCCTCATCTTTCTGACCTCTTTGGTGATTTATGCCAAGGCTGTTGACGTAGCTGGCGACCGTTTTAATTGGCGGAGAGAAGAGCAGCTGATAATAGAATCAGTCAAAAAACATTTTGACTTAGACTTTTAACGAAAGGAGGGCAAGATGCCGAAAGGAGATATTAGCAAGATTATTAAACGGCTAAAACGGATATCCAAAGAAAGCGGTGCTGTAATGAAAGAATGCCCGTTTTCGGCATTGCAAGAATTGCCTCCCGGCCGACAGATCATTGAGTTAAAAAAAGCGGCTGGAGAGATGGCAAAAATTCATCGGGCCGCGATGCGATTGGCAACAGGCCGATAATCCAGAGGAGGCTCTTTGTGAATAAAAAGCAGAAAGAATCAAAGCGTAAAAAGGTGTGCGCGATTCAAAAGAGGAAAAAAGAACAAAACTTGAAACTTGAACAAATAAGGCTTCAAAGAAAATGCCGCGAGGTCTTCGGAAAAAAAGAGGAAAGATTAAAAAAAGACGGGATGGGTATCATGGCGAGCGGGGAAATA
>CAZYIG010000072.1:0-4812 GCA_964647205.1 uncultured Candidatus Saccharibacteria bacterium
ATTCTGGGTTTTTCAGTGCATGATACCATCGTTGTTTTTGACCGGATTAGAGAAAATCTGCGCAAGGGCGTAGCTAAAACCTTTGAAGAAACGGTTAATGTGAGCATTAACCAAACGATGGTTCGTTCAATTAATACTTCTCTGACTGTTTTTTTAGCCTTGCTCGCCATCTTTATTTTTGGCGGCGCCAGCATCAAGTATTTTGCTTTGCTATTAATCATCGGTGTCTTTTTCGGTACTTATTCTTCAATCTTTGTGGCCAGTTCAATTTTGGTCTCCTGGGAGGCTTGGCGGCAGAAACGCCTCGCGCAGAGATTAGCGAAATAATTAGAAACCCCCGCTAAGACGGGGGTTTTGTGTTGAGCGATTGGCTTCTACAAGTGGGTTTTTGTAAAACTTCCTGCGGGGTTTGACATATTTTTATGGCCGTGCTATATTAAGATTAATGAAATTTAACGAGAAATAGCTAGGAAGGGAGCTAAAATTCGATGGTTAATATCTTAAAAATAGTTGAAGAATCTTTAGATCATATCGTTAATCCCCGCACTAGGGAAGTTTTGGTGCGGCGTTTTGGTTTGCATGATGGCCAGCGGAAAACCCTGGAAGCGATTGGCAAAGGTCACAATATTACACGCGAACGGGTGCGGCAGATAGAAGAAGCTGGACTAGCCACTCTAAAACAGTCTAAAATCATGGGTAAATTAGACCCGGTTTTTAAGGCTTTTCACGAACACTTATCGGACCACGGCGAATTAAAAAAAGAAGAAACTTTGTATGATGATTTAACCTATGTTTGTTTTCCGGTCAAAGAAGTTGAACGCCTGAAGCAGGAAGGCAAAATAGAAGAATTGAACCGTTGCCGGTCAGCTTTTTATTTCATTTTAACGCTGGGCGATAATTTTGAACGAGTGCCGGAAAGCGAGCATTTCTATTCAGCTTGGACGAATAATAAAAATTCAATTAAAAATGCCAAGCGAGCCGTTGACTCGTTGATTAAACATTTTAACGCACAGAAAAAAGTTTTAAACAAAGAAGAGCTTTTTGTCGTTATTAAAAATTTAGCACCCGAGCTTTCTGATAAAGCAATTCATTCTTACGTTGATGTTTCCAAGTATATTGAAAAGAATTACTTGGGTCATTTTGGTTTAGCTCATTGGCCAGAAATTAGTCCGCGGGGAGTCAAGGACAAGGCTTATATTATTTTAAAAAATGTTGGCCGGCCGATGCATTTTTCAGAGGTTACAGAAGCTATTAATAAAGATTTAGCTTCTGGCCGCCAAGCTTATATTCAAACCGTTCACAACGAGCTAATTAAAGATAAACGTTTTGTGCTGGTTGGCCGCGGACTTTATGCGCTGACCGACTGGGGCTATGAACCGGGTACGGTGGCGGAAATAATTAAATCTGTTTTGCAAAAAGATGGACCGCTGGGCAAAGAAGAAATCTTGAAAAAAGTGCTGGTCAAACGCCTAGTGAAAGAAAACACTATTTTAATCAACTTGCAAAATCGCAAGTTATTTGAACGTGACAGTCAAAACCGTTACGTGGTTAAAAAATAAGATAATTAAGCAATCTGCCAAATAATCAAATTTGGGGATGGCCAGTTTGTTATTTTATTGGTTTTTTAATAAGATAGGAGATATGGAGGTCTTTCAGTTATATTTAAATTTTTTAAATGTGTTTCTAGAGACATCTTGGATATGGTCGCCATTTATTTTGGCGATTCTTTTTTTTCAAAGCTGGATGTATTATAGCCAGCGGCTTTATTGGTGCAAGCTTGATTGGATATTATTGGAAGTCAAGCCGCCTAAAGAAATTGAAAGTTCTCCCTTGAATATGGAACAAATTTTTGCCGGACTTTGGGGATCTTTTGGTACGGTCGGCAATAAATATGAAAAATATATCAAAGGAATGATTCAGGATTATTTTAGTTTTGAAATTGTCGGTTTGAATGGTGAAATTCATTTTTATTTACGAGCGTTAAAAAAATACCGTAATTTGGTTGAAGCACAAGTTTATTCTCAATATCCGCAGGCTGAGATAAAAGAAGTAGAAGATTATGCCTATAAATTGCCGGGGGATGTGCCGGGCCGGAATTGGAATTTATGGGGATCTCGTTTAGTCTTGTCTAATAAAGAAGCTTTTCCAATCAGAACTTATCCTTACTTAATTGATGAAGTTAAAACCGATCAGCCGTTTTTTGACCCGCTGGCTGGCCTAATAGAGGTGCTAGGGAAACTACAACTAGGAGAGCAAATTTGGATGCAAATACTTTTCCGGCCAGAAGCGGATGTCAAGCGGAACGAACTAGTAAAGGAAGCATATAAAATTTTGGGCAAAAAAGTGGCTTCTCCAGCAGAGGGAGTGATTATCGCCGACATTAAAGGCTGGATTGATGCGATTTTTGAAACTATCAGTACTTTTATTTCTGGTGAGGCGCCAGTAGAAAAAGTGAAAGATAAAACAGCCGATATGCCAAGTCTAGCCCAGTTTTTATCTCCGGGTGAAAAAGACATGATTAAGATGATTGAAGAAAAGGCCAGTAAAAAAGTTTATGAATCCAAAATTCAGTTTGCCTATATCGCTCGGAAAGAACTTTTTACAATGGCTTATGTTTCTGCTATGTTCGGTATTTTTAGCCAGTTTGCTAATTTGAATATGAATGCCTTGAAGCCTGATAAGGCGACCATGACCAAAGCTAGTTATCTTTTTGCTAAAGTTCGCAAGGCCTATAAACAACGGGTCTTATTGCGAATGTTGAGGACTAGGTCTTTTTGGGAAAAGGGTTATGTTTTCAATATTGAAGAATTAGCCACTCTATTTCATTTCCCAACGATAGCAGTTAAAGGACCGATGACGCCTTATATTGGTTCTAAAAAAGGCGGAGCGCCTATGGATTTACCATCTTTGTAAGCAAAGCTTATGGATAACGATATTATTATTTTTGGCGAAACAGATTTTCGCAATCAAAAAAAGAAATTTGGCATCAAGCTTGATGACCGGCGGCGCCATGTTTACATCATCGGAAAAACCGGTACCGGTAAAACCACGCTGGCCGAAAATATGGCTATTCAGGATATTCAAAGCAACCGGGGCGTGGGAATTGTTGACCCGCACGGCGAATTTGCGGAAAAAATGTTGGATTTTGTGCCAGCTAATCGAATTAATGATGTGATTTATTTTAATCCGGCGGATCTAGATTTTCCGATTGCTTTTAATGTTTTGGAAAAAGTTAGCGCAGAGCATCGTCATTTAGTGGCTTCGGGACTGATGGGTGTTTTCAAAAAAATCTGGCCAGATGTTTGGAGTCCGCGAATGGAGTATATTTTAAATAACTCAATTTTGGCTTTGTTGGAATATCCCGGTTCAACGTTGCTGGGTATTAATAAAATTTTAGCAGATAAGCATTATCGGGAAAAAGTAGTTGATCACTTGACTGACCCTTCAGTTAAATCTTTTTGGGAAAATGAATTTGCTAAGTATCCGGACCGGTTCCGGGAGGAGGCCGTCGCGCCAATTCAAAATAAAGTCGGTCAATTTATTTCTTCCACCTTGATCAGAAACATTATTGGTCAGACCAAATCAACTTTGAATTTCCGGGAAATCATGGATGGTAATAAAATTTTTATTATGAATTTATCCAAAGGCAAGATCGGGGAAGATGCCAGCCGCTTGCTGGGAGCGCTGTGTATTACGAAATTGCAATTGGCGGCTATGTCGCGGGTGGATATTCCCGAAGAAGAGCGGAAAGATTTTTATCTTTATGTTGATGAATTTCAAAATTTTGCCACTGAAAGCTTTGCTAATATTTTGTCGGAAGCCAGAAAATATCATTTAGCTTTGATTCTGTTGCATCAATATATTGAGCAATTAGTGCAGGGCGACAATACGACGGTCAAAAATGCGATTTTTGGTAACGTGGGGACTTTAGTTACTTTTCGCGTGGGAGCGGGTGATGCTGAATTTTTGGAAAAAGAATTTGAGCCGGAATTTATGATTAACGATATCGTGGGGCTGGGTTTTGCTCAAATTTATTTAAAATTAATGATTGATGGTTTCTCTTCTCGGCCATTTTCGGCAATTACTTTGCCGCCGGTTTTGCGGCCAGGAAAAAGTCACCGGGAGAAAATTATTAAAATTTCGCGGGAGCGTTATGGCGGTGCTTCTCGTCAAGAAGTGGAAGAAAAAATTTCTCGTTGGAGCGAATCAGCCGGAGAAGGCAGTGACTATCAAAAAGAATCAGCTAGAAAAGAAATTATCTCGGGGAAAAAGCAATTTATTGATTCAACTGGTGGGGGTGCTCGTCAGGCTAATTTAGATACTACAAGTAAATCTGCTCGTCTGGCCAGCGAGAGCGCCGCGAGCAAGCCAATTTTTATTGAAAAGTGCGCCCAGTGCGGCAAACGGGTGGAAGTTAGTTTTAAGCCGGATGGCGTACGGCCGATTTATTGCCGGGATTGCTTAATTATGATTAGATCGCAGGGTGGACCAGCCTCGCCTAGTATGTCGAGTCTAGGCGGGCCAAAAACTGAAGCGCCGAGCAAAAACAGCAGCCAGCCGATAGTTCGTGAGACTGGACAGGCGATTTCGTTAAATCAGGCGCTTGGCCAGCGGCCGGCAGAATTTAAACCGCAGAAGAGACAACGCAAGGAACTTGATTTAGCCGGATTGAGAAGCGTTCTAAGCAGTGTCCCTTCGCCAGAAAAAATAACTAGCGCGCCACCGCCAATAGTAAAAGAAAAAAATATTCCAGAGACTACTCCAAAAAATAAAGTGGAAGAAAAGGAATTGAAGCCGGGCGAACCGGTGGAG
>CAZYIG010000073.1:0-4766 GCA_964647205.1 uncultured Candidatus Saccharibacteria bacterium
CGCTCTTTTGCCCCAGTCGTAATTTTGCACGTCAAGATATGCCTGCTTGGCAATTTGATCCATAATTTCTTGATGCTCCGACAAAAATATAATTTTGGCAACCAAATCTTTCGCGTTGTCAGACTTAAAAAAAAGACAATTTTTTTCGTTCAAAATTTCCCTGATACTCGGTAAATCCGAAGCGACTATTGGCCGCTGGCTAGCCATATATTCAAAGAGTTTTAGCGGAGAAGTGAAGTGGCTGGAGATTTTTTCCCGGCTTTTGTTGGGCAAAACTAAAATATCAGCGGCTTTGAGCCACCTTGGCATTGCCTCGCGCGGCTGGTGACGATAGACCACGATTTTCCCATTTTCAATCAATGCCTTATTTTTTTCTTTAAAAATAGTCACATCACTATCAACTCCTCCGACAAAAACTGTTAAATAATTTCCGTCCAGCAAAGCGGCGGCTTCGACCAAATCTTGCGCGCCTTTCCATTCGTATAGGTGGCCAATATACAAAATTATTTTTTTATCCAGCGGCAGATTTAATTTATTTCTGGCTTGCTCCCTGCTCAAATCAATATCAAATTTGGCCAAATCAACTCCGTCCGGCGCCACTAAAATTTTACCATCAAGCCAATTATTTTTTAGGAACAAGTCCCTTAAACCGCGAGCTATCGCCACTACTTTAGTATCTCTGCCAATCAAAAATTTATACAACCAATTTTTGTTTGGCCAATTATGGGCTTCAAAGACTGTCTGATAGCCCCTCAAACGAAAAATCCAGTTAATTTCCGCGTCCCTGGTGTAGATTATCGCGCTTTTATCAATTTTGATAAATATCAAATACGACAAGAACCAAAAACTCTGTAACCAAAAAAGAAATTTTCCCGGAGATTCCAAATACTTATAAAAATCAGAGCTATCTATTTTTTTGATTATAAAATTATTTTTCAAACTATAAAAAAAGAAGGCATCATCTTTAATTTGCCCTGTATCTCTGGCCGGCACCCACAACTGAACCTCGACGCCCTGACTGCTAAATTCCTCGCACATTTTGCAAATCTGATAGCCATACGCCTTTTCCGTAGGAATCCGAACGTTAGCAATATATATTATTTTCATTGAATATTCAGGTTTTTATTAAATAGCAGATCTGGTGGCCAAATAAATTTTTCCAAAGATTAAAAATTCTAAAAGGACCGACCGTCAGGCCATTAGATGCCCGACATTTAACTATCTTCAAATTTAAAGAATTAACCCAGTCCGAAAAATCAATATGGCTCCAATATCTCAAGTGTTCGGAAGGATGATAGACCCATTGCGTAAAAAAACGACCACTAAAAAAAAGATGCATTCTATATCTGTAAAACGCGCTATTGGGAATAGTGACGATAAAATAATCAGTATATTTTTTTAGCTCACAAAGGATTTCTTCGGGATTTTTAGTATGCTCTAAAACTTCGCTTAAAATTATATAATCAAATTTTCCATTCTCTTTTATCGATTTAATGTTCTCCAAATCAATCACTCTTCCATGAATTCCGTACTTTTCGTATCCGACTAACACGGCATCGGAAATATCGCCAACTGAAACTTCACATCCCTTTTCCTTTAATTTAACCGGCAAAAGAGAGTTACCACAGCCAATATCAAAAATCCGTGCCTGGCTTTCAATCCATTCTAATATAATGGCTTCTCTTTCTTTCAGTTTTTTGTTGATAGTCGCCTCCCTCATCCGCCAATATTCATTATAATCAATTTTTTTAACGGCGCTAAAATTCGGTTTTCTTGTGCAAAAAAAATAAAACATTATCTGATTAATATTATTTATTATCTGTCGTGAATTTTTTACCGAATTTTTTTATCGCAGAGATTACCTCGTCTTGCTGTTTGGCAGATAAATCCGGATACAGAGGCAAAGTTAGCAATTGAGTCCAGACTTTTTCGGCTACAGGCGTTGGTTGTCCAAATTTTTTATACATCTTATAGTGATTATTGGGAATATAATGGACACCGGTGGAAATATTTTTTTGAGCTAAATAATCATTAAGCTCATCCCGATAATTAGTTTTGATTACGTAATTATGACAAGCGCTTTTGGTATAGGGTAGCTCTTTGGGCAATTCCAACCAAGACAAATTACCTAATTCTTTATTATATTTTTCCACCAAAGACCGGCGCTTTTTATTAAGCTTATCCAGTTTTTTTAACTGAACAAGGCCAAGCGCGGCGTTAATGTCATTCATGTGGTATTTAAAACCCAATTCTTCAATATCATAATACCAAGAATAGCGTGAACTATCCGCATTTTGAAATTCTTCTCTTGACCAAGTATCTTTATTGATGCCGACCCATCTTAATTTCTCCAAACGCCGATACCATTGTTCATTGTTAGTGACAATCATGCCTCCGTCGCCGGTCGCTAAATTTTTAACAGCGTGAAAGCTGAAACAAGCCAAGTCGCCGAAAGAGCCTAATTTCTTGCCCTTAAATTCGCTGCCGCAAGCATGCGCAGCATCTTCAATCAAATAAAGATTATTATCCTTCGCAATTTTTAGAATTTTATCCATTTCGCAGGCATGACCGCCATAATGGACAACGACCATTGCCTTAGTTTTGGAAGTAATATTTTTTTTGATCTCTTTGGGATCAATATTCAAAGTATCTTTTTGAATATCAGTGAATACCGGAATGCCGTTATTATATAAAATTGCGTGGTTCGTGCTGATAAAAGTCATCGGCGTGGTGATTACTTCCCGGTCTTTAATATCTAAAACTTTGAAGGCTAGATGCAGGGCCGCGGTGGCTGAATTAAGAGCCACAGCGTATTTGACGCCAATGTATTTGGCAAATTCCTTTTCAAATTGCTTAGTTTTAGGACCGAGACCGATCCAGCCGCTTTTTATGACTTCCGCCAAGGCGTTAATTTCTTCTTGGCCCATGGATGGTCTGAAAACTGGAATCATATTATTTTATTAATTTATTAAATAAAAACAAAGTTTTTTCAAAAGGGAAAAAATAGAATTTATGCTTGAGTCTTAATGACACCCACCAATTCAATAAGAGATATAAGCCAAATTTTTTGAATAGTACATCTTTCCAGCCAGTTTTAAGTTTAGTGTATTCCTTGCTGGTAATTTTTTTTATAATAATCAATATTCTCAATAGCAACACTTTTCTGATGTGTTTTTTGCTGGTCCAGGGGGTGACTGAATGAGTAAGGTCAATATTTCCCCACTCTTCCAGATGATCCGGATCTTTTAATCCCCTCTTCAGAGCAAGTTCATATAAAGGAGTACCAAAGTATGGAGTATACCAAAACAAAACTATATTAGCAATAGGATTTATTTCAAAAATCCTTCTAATCAAATCAACGGTTTTGTCCAATTCTCTTTTTAATATTCTAGCTATTTCCCTGGAATTGTCTGTTAGCGGAGGAAAACTGGTCATAAAAGAATTAAAGATGTTAATCCCGTATTTTTTGGCCATTTTTTCGCATTGAAGCGTATTTTCCACCAGATTTTGTTTATTGATCAAATTAAGCATATCTTGGTCGCCTGATTCAGCGCCAATCAAAATTTCTCTGATCCCGGCATCTTTAAATAATTGCCAATCCTGATCATTGCATCTGACCAATTGATCCGTGCGGCCATTAACGCCGGATAACACAATACTGAGGCCTTTTTCAATCAATCCGCGGCAAATTTTTCTCACCCTTTCAATATCGACAAAAAAATTGGAATCTCTGATATCGATACCGTCAAGATCATATTTTTTAACTAAATACTCTATTTCGCCTAGAACTCTTTCCGCGGAATAAGCCTCCCACTTGCGGGAAAAATATGGATTAGCCAAATAACAAAAAGCACAAAGAAAGGGGCAACCCATGCTGGTAATATATGAAAGGCTTCGTTTCGCAAACTCATTTTTTTTGATGTATCTTGCAATGAAATCATTCAAAAGATGATAAGGCAAGGCGGGGTACTCATTGATGCTTTTAAAAGGGCGCGGATTATTATCGATTATTTTGTTGCCTTTTTTATAGGTAATGCCAAGCACATCATCGTAGCTTATTTTTTTATCAAGCCGATGAACAAGTTCCGTGAAAATATCTTCCCCGGATCCTTTAACAACTATATCAACCAGCGGATGCTCAACCGTTTGGATTGGCTTAATTGTCGGATGGATACCACCCCAAATTATTGGAATACTCGGATTTTTATCTCTGACTAATTTGGCAAATTTTAAACCATCATAGATCTGATATCCGGTCATCGAAGTGATGCCCACGCAAATGGCTTTATCTAAATGCTGTAATACTTCTTCGTAATCATCCTTGTCATATGAATGAAGAATTCTGATATCGTAACCCTCTTTGTCTAAAAGAGCGGAGATTGCCAGCAGTCCCAAAGGGGGCATCCTTCGGCCTTCTCGGCAAGAATGCGGCGTAAAAAGTAAAATAAATTTATCTCTGATCGGCTTCATGAACTAATTCGGCTATAAAAAATTTTAATTTTTTTACAATGGCTCCGGGAGTCAGACTTTCTGAGAATAGCTGATAACCATTAGCAGCAATCTTCTCTTTCAGCGCTTTATTATTCTTTAATTCCGTAATCTTCTCGGCTAAGTCTTTTGGATCTCCCATCTCTGTTAATAAACAATCCTCTCTCTCCGTTAACAGCTGTAAAACCGCCGGCGTTCTAGCTGTAATCAGAGCGCGGCCAGAAGCCAAAGATTCAAAAACTTTCAAGGGCACAACGCGAGTGATCTTCGGGCTAGTT
>CAZYIG010000074.1:0-4684 GCA_964647205.1 uncultured Candidatus Saccharibacteria bacterium
GCTGACCACCAGAAATTAAATAAACATTATTTTCGTCTTTGGGTCGGATAAGTGTGCCTTCTTTATATTTTACAAAATCCCCTGTCGGATAATAAGCTAATTCTTCGATTGGAATTTTTTTAATCTTTGACCAGCTGTATTTTAAATTTAAAAATATTTCTGCGCTAATAAATCTTGCCAATTTTCCACCGCTAACTAGATAGACTGTTTCGCTACCACTTGCTTGCAAAAGAGCGCTATCCGGATAAGATACAACCGCGTCATCCAGATAATTTTTTAAATCCGCCGCCGCTAGCTTAACTTTTGACCAACCATAACCCAACGCCGTGAATAAAGTCCCCGAAGGAATCCAGCGTTTTTTGCCGTTTTGAATCAAGAAAACCCGCTGGCCATCACTTAAAAGTTGTCCGTCAGGCCCATATTTAATCGCGTCTGCTTCCGGATAGCTGGCTAAATCAGCTTCTTGCACAAAGTGCACTCTAGCAAAATCAAAACCCAGCGCCGTGAATTGTTTGGCTGTAATATTAAAATTCCGTTTTCTGCCATCCTGAATAAGATAAATTGTCGGATTATCTTTAATTTGCAGCAACGAGCCATCGGGATACTTTAAAAACCGGCTCTCGGAAAATAAATCAACTTGTGATTGAGAAATAACAACAGATTTTTGATAAGTTCCGCTCAAGTTAACATACGTTGGTAAGTCATTATAAATTTGGCGCGTCCCGCTGAAAATTTTATAAATTTTTGGCAAAGAGTCAACCTGATAAATATAATTTTTATATTTAGCCGCAAAAGCGGCGGCTTCGCGGCGAATTCTGATAAAATCAAAAGTGGCCGGATCCGGATTGCCTTTTTCTACATCTTTATGCCCCACCACTATTGGTCCATTATATAAACTGCTAAATTCGCTGGTCAATAAATTCCAAATACTAGAAGAACGCGTACCTTGCACATCTAGATTATTGGCCGTTGCCAGCCAACCAACCAGCCGAGTTAAACTTTGATAAATCG
This sequence comes from uncultured Candidatus Saccharibacteria bacterium, assembly GCA_964647205.1. Classification (GTDB taxonomy): domain Bacteria; phylum Patescibacteriota; class Minisyncoccia; order Portnoybacterales; family GWB1-42-6; genus CAZYIG01. Next base: position 1,012 of record CAZYIG010000074.1, read on the forward strand.
CTTCGGACGGCTGAATTTTCGCGTAGTTGCCAAGTATTGTAATTCCAATTGTTCCAAAATTAAAATTATCCTTGGTGCGGTCAACATAAACATGCGCCGCTCGCACCCCATTCCCGCCAAAACGACCTTCATAGATTCGGCCCTGCTGGTCAATAATATAATTATAGCCAATATCTCCCCAGCCGCGCGTTACGGCGTGATAACGATAAATTCCTTGAATCGTAGTTACGGGATTTAGATTATTATTGCAAGTTGGATTAGCGGTGTCACAGCCCGTATCGTGAATAATAATCCGCTCCACCGGCTGATAATCGCTGGGCGAAGCATTTTTATCCGGCACCCAGGTCATTAAAGCGTTAAGGGTGGGTGTATTATCCCAAGTTGAGCGTGGCAAAATTTGCGGCACATCAGAATCAACCGTTAAATTCTCGCCTTGCGCTATTTTAGGCAAAAACAAAAAAACATTGCCGGCCATTAGCGACAAAATCATAAATAACCAAACAAATTTTTGGTTTAATTTTTTCATTTATATTACTTTGATTGTATCACAAAAAATCATAAGAAAAAAGCGCCTAAAGCTTATTTCTTTATTCTAATGTTCTTGAGAACTTGAGAATAACATAACAAGAAAAACTTAATCTCTCAACTTCGGAAGTCGAGAAATTAGCCAGATAAACTAAAAAAATACTCCCGCAACTGCAGGAGTATTTTTCGTCTTGGCGAGACTTGTTACCTATTCAATATTAGCGCCGGTGACGTAGGAACCTCGGTCAACCGCGTTAATTTCATAAATTGAATCCCAATCAAATCCCATCCGGTTAAAGCCCTCCGCCGTTTTGACCCAGCGCTTTTCGCCAGTATCGCCAGCCGGATAAAGCTTATAAACCTTCGTGTCGCCAACCGCCCTCACTAATTCAGAAGTCGTGAAGGAGTCAACCACACTTTTCTCTATATCCTGCACATCAGTCCATTTTAGATGTTGATAACTATTAAACACTGACGGGCTCAAAATCAATCGTTTGAATTGTTTTGTCCCGACGTATTTAACGATATAAACATCAATGTCACCGATGGCCCGGATTAAGGCGCCTTCTTGGATAGTCCGCGCGGCTGGGGTTCCTGTTTCTGGAGTCGCCGGAGTTGTTCCTGCCGAACCACTTTGCGAACCGAAAATCGCAAAATCAGTAAAGTGGTTAGTCGTTACCGTCAAAGTGTTGGTCGCCGCGTTAATCGTTGTCCCCGTCAAAGCCGTCCAAGCTGAAGTGGTCGTGTTCCAATAATAAACATTCAAAGACGATTCAGTCAGCCCTGCAATTTGCGCGTCGGTATAAGTGAAGGTTAGGGTGATATTTTGATTAAAGGTCGTAATATTTGTCGTGCCACTCATCGCGGTAAAAGTATAAATTGAATTACCAACCATAAGCATAGTTGAAGGAATAGCCCCGATTTCTGTTGCCACCGACGCTGCCGTTCTGTCTGTTTGGATCAAAGTGACAGTTGCATCAGAACTAAGCGCGTTAGCTGGTAAGGTAACCGAAGCTGTCGTGTTGTCTGCGTTAGTTAGGGTTGTCTGACCGCCAGATCCAGCCGTTGCCGTTACTTGACCGGTCGTCGTGGTTGGCATACTAGACGTCAATCCCAAGACAGAGCTAGTCGAACCGCCACCGCCACCGCCGCCACCGCCGCCACCGCCGATTATAACGCAAGCGCCATCACTTACGCGATAACCAGAATCACAAGTTGCCGGTCCGCAAGTTGGAAAAGCAAGATATGTCGCCGCGTGAGTTACTGCCGCGCAACAATCGTCCGTAACTGCACCAGCGTTATTAGCCGAAGGAGAAACCACATAATCCGCTGCCGTAGTTGGCAGAGAAACATAACTTGTTCCTGGGGTTGTATTTTTTGCGCAAGCCATCGCCGCTCCAGCTTTTGTGACATAAATTGATTTAACCGTGCTGTTTGATGAACCCACTCTAAAGTAAGAGCTTGTATCAGGATCGGTCACCGTAAATACGCCACCATTGAAACTAAACGATTCAGCTGTTGATCCGTTTAAAATCAACAAATCATCGGTAGAAGCGCTTTCGTACAGTGTCGCCCCCGACACTACAATGTTCCCGTCCGCCGTAAAATCCGTCACCGCTGCCAGCACCGGCAAAGCCAACCCTAATAAAGCCAAGACAGTTATAATTCTATTTTTTCTCATAATATTTAGGCTTTATTAGTTATTAGAAGCAGGTTGCACCACCAGTTGTAGTTGCCTGAAGCCAGGTAGCTGTAACACAGATGCATAGAACTCCCTTGGTTGAATCATAAGCTAGTCCACCCTCGTAGAGAGCACCGCAAGTAGCTGGCGCGGCTCCCGCTGCTCTTGCTGTTGGTATAATAATACCCGCCGCGGTTGTTGTCGCATATCCCATAACAGTAGACGAAGCGTTAATATATAACATTCCTGTTGAAGGAGTAATCGCTCCGGTCGCCGGAATAAACGAAATTGATGCGCTACCATCATCAGCTAAAGTGATAGTGCCATTGGTGGCGTTAGTAATAGTTTCTAGATTGGCCAACCTAATAGAAGTAGTTGAGGCGATGCCGGTCAAGCTAATAACTCCATCGGCAATGTTATCAATTGTTTCACCATTCAATAAAGTCAAAGAAGTGGTAGAAGCGATGCCGCTAAGAGTAATATAACCATCTGTTAAATTGCCAATCGTTTCCCCGTTAGACAATCTAATATCCGCTGTATTCACTCGAGAAGAATTAGCGTCAATCAGATAATCAAAAGTAGTGGTGGCGTTAGAAGTCCAATCGTTTTCGCTTTCGAACACTAAACCGGCGTCAATGCCCGTACCGCTGGTATTGCCATTTCTGATGCGCATAGCGCGTTCAGTAGTTGGCTCAGTAGCAGCTTGCCTGAACATCCTTAAATCTAAGCCAGTAAGTTCGCTCTCTACCGTACCATTAATCGTCATATTTAACTCCAACGCCTTAGAGGTGCTAGCCGTGCTGCCGGAATCGGTTTGAGTAGAAATTAATCCACCATAAACATTGGTAATGACACCTGTGCCAGTATCATCGTTTTTTGCCTGAACATCAAGCCCTCTAAGAGATGGGCCGGCAACAAGATTAATAGCCTGATTGCGAACCCGCACTTTTATACCAGCATCATCCAAGTCGCCACCAGTCATTACGGCTGTACGAGTCATGTCAACGCTAATACCATAAGTTTTTGCACCAGCAGCAGTAGTCGTTATGTCGCCTTCAATTTCCAAAAAGTTTTCATAGCCAGAAGTATTACTGACTCTTGCGCCACTAATAAATAAATTACCGCCAGCGGTAATTACACCATTATTAGCATTAGTAATCGTTTCCCCGTTCAACAAGGTTAGAGAAGTAGTGGAAGCAATACCGCTAAGTTGGATATAACCGTCGGTGGCGTTAGTAATCGTTTCCCCGTTCAACAAGGTTAGAGAAGTAGTGGAAGCAATACCGCTAAGTTGGATATAACCGTCGGTGGCGTTATCAATTGTTTCGCCGTTTGATAGAGTAATTGTTCCATAAGAAGTCAGACCGCTCGTAAATAACGCGGTAGTTGAAGCCTGCAATTTGCCAGTAAATAAGTTTATATCCGCAGCTGCATTACCGAAGGTATTGCTACCATTAAAGGCAGAAG
>CAZYIG010000075.1:0-4614 GCA_964647205.1 uncultured Candidatus Saccharibacteria bacterium
ATTCCGAAGCCGTTAGGCCGAAAAGGAGCGAGCTTGCGAGCGATTTCGGCCTAACTGGTTTATATACGAAGTGTTTTCGTATAGTACACTTAATATTGTAGGTTAAGCGAATATTTAGTATAATTTACTTATAGGTTAATTATACTAAATATAATTATGGACGTCTATTTGAAAAAGTTGGAAGACGAACTACGGTTGCGAAGATATAGCCCTAAAACGGTTATGAGCTATGTAAGTTGCGTAGCTGAATATTTGCGTGCCAAGCAGAATAATTTTGATGTGGTTGATGTTGATTTTATCAAACGATATTTATTATCAAAAATAGACAAAGGTATGTCTTCACAGACTGTAAATCAAAGTTTGCAGGCTATTAACTTTTTCTGCTGGAATGTATTAAAGTTTCATGGCAAAATTGATATTAAATTTGCCAAAACGCCAAGCAAATTGCCAATTGTTTTGTCTCGAGAGGAGGTTCAATTAATATTGGAGGCCATCAAAAATGAAAAACATAATCTGATGGTGGCGATAGCATATTCCGGGGGCTTACGCGTTAGTGAAGTTATTAATCTAAAAATAAAAGATATAAATCTAGCAGAGCTAACAATTCATATCAAAGGCGCGAAAGGCAATAAAGATCGCATCACAATTTTGCCCGAAAAACTGGTTCAAAATATCGGAAAATTAATTTCAAATAAAGATTTGAACGATTTTGTTTTTGCTAGCGAGCGTGGCGGTAAATTAACAGAGCGGACGGCTCAAAAGATTTTTGAAAATGCGCTACGAGTAACGGGCATACAAAAGGAGGCAACTTTTCATTCATTGAGACACAGTTTTGCCACGCATCTTTTGGAAAATGGCGTGGATGTACGATATGTTCAAGAATTGTTGGGACACGCCAATATCAGGACGACGCAACTTTATACAAAAGTGACTAATCCGAGTTTAAAAAATATTAAAAGTCCGTTGCAGTAAATCTTTCTTTTTTATAGGGGGATAGCTACTAGAGTTTTCTAGATAAACTTAACCATTTTTCTTTTACTTTGAACTTGTTTGATTGAAAAAAGTTAAGCGAGGGTTTATTTTTTAGATAAACATCAGCTATCAGTTCTGTTTTGCCCGCATCTTTCAGTTTTGAAAAAGCAAATTTTAATAAATCAGAGCCAATGTTTTTTTGTCGGTATTTTTTAACTACAAAAAGGTAGTTTATCCAAGCAACGTTTGGTTTTTGAGAAGAATATTTCTTCTGTATTAGCGCAAAGCCGACGATATAATTTTTAGCCACACAGATTACTCCAAAACCAAAAGATTTATTTAAATATTGTTTAATTTTTTCCTTGCTCCAATCCCAAGAGTATTCTGTTTCTAGGCCAAAGTGAGGTCTCCCTAGAAGAAAGACGGAGTTGATATCGTCTTTTTTTATAAACCGATATTCCATATTCTGATTATAGCAAGCTATTTATAAGGTTAAAAGAGTTTTCGGATAAATTGCACGCAGTCGGAGTGCGTGCAAGTGCGTGCAATGCGTTGGGCGTTGCTTTTTTATGTGGCAGCGATTAAAGAATAAAATTCCATATTTTATTTTAGCAGCATTATTGCTAATGGCGGTTTTTATTTGGCTGGCGATTTTTGAGCTGGCGCCAAGCGATAAAGTGAAAATAGATTTTTTGGACGTGGGACAGGGAAGCGCGATTTTAATTTTAGCGCCGGGGGATAATCAAGTTTTAATTGATGGCGGACCTTCTGACGCAGTTTTGACAAAATTAGGCCAAACTTTACCGATTTTTGACCGAAAAATAGAACTTTTGATTTTAACTCATCCGGACAGCGACCACCTAAGCGGACTGGTTGAAGTTTTAAGGCGCTATGAAGTGGGACAAATTTTAGAAACTGGCATAACGGCTGATTCAGCGGAATATAAAACCTGGAATGATTTAATCAAGACTAAAAACGTTCCAGTGGTTTTTGCGCAAGCCGGCGATATGATTAAAATTGCCGATAATTTAGCCATTGAAATTTTATATCCGCTAGGCAAAATTAATGGACAGGAATTTAAAAATACCAATGCCACTTCAATCGTTGGAAAAATAATTTACGGTCAGAATTCTATTTTGTTCACCGGCGATGCGGAAGGACAAACGGAACAGCCTTTGTTGATGCTCGGCGCAGATTTAAAGGCGGATATTCTAGTCGTGGGGCACCACGGCAGTAAAAATTCTACCAGCGCGGAATTTTTAGCGGCGATCATGCCCAGTATCGCCGTGATCCAAGTGGGCGCTAAAAATACTTATGGTCACCCAACACAGGAAGTTTTAGATAGGCTCAAAAATATAAATATTTTCCGAACAGATTTAAACAAAGACATTAATTTTGAATGTGATCTTGTTGCATGCCAGCAATTGAAATAGCTTATTTCAATTTGCTAAAGTCAAAATTTTTGGTATGATGAAGGTAATAATTTTTTATAAAAACTATGAAAAACGAACGAACCTTAGTGGTCATCAAGCCAGATGGCGTGCAACGCTCGCTGATTGGTGAAGTTATTAAGCGTTATGAACGCAGTGGTTTAAAATTGGTTGGCGTTAAAATGATGGTGCCGACCGTTGAACACATTGAGAAGCATTACACAGTGGACCCAGAGTGGCGGAGAATCACCGGTGAAAAAACGATTAAAAGTTACAAAGACAAAGGTTTGCAACCACCTTCAGAAGATCCACTGATTATTACGGAAATTATTCTTGAGAATTTGAAAAAATACATGGCTTCCGGCCCGGTTGTCGCGATGGTTTGGCAAGGAGTTCATGCGGTAAAAATCGTGCGAAAAATTACCGGTGGAACCGAACCGTTGACTAGCGATGTTGGCACAATTCGTGGTGATTTAGTTTTAGATTCTTATCAACTATCTGATGCAGACGGGCGAGCTGTTAGAAATTTAATTCATGCTTCAGGTTCGGTGGACGAAGCTAATAAGGAAATTGCTCTTTGGTTTTTGGAGAATGAAATTATTAATTATCGTTTAGTTCAAGAACAGATTCTTTACGATGTAAATTTGGATGGGATACTAGAGTAGGAATACTTTGGAATTCTTATTTTGAAAACGTAAAATTAAAGCACAAGATCCTTCGCTTTGCTCAGGATGACAACAGAATTATAATTTTACATTTTGATATTTTAATTTTTAATTAAGCGCTAGCGTTTATGCCACATACAATGCCCTTTGCTGAACAAAAAGGCAAATGGTTCACAATTTTAATTTTTATCGGCCTGCCTTTTTACGTCTTTTTTCGTTTGCTCAAGGGGGACTTGCCGGACCTTAAAAATGTTAGTCAAAAAAATCCTTAATCCCCAGCTGGGTCCTTGTAGTCTTGATAAAGAAAATGGTAAGATAGAGTCGGCCTTCCTGTGCAAGAGTTTCAAATGATTTTGGGTTAAACTAGAATTTCGGGGAGCCCTATATCTAATAATATTGCTGATTCGTTCGGAATATTATTTTGCGGGCACCCACTTGCAACAATGCCGAAATTCATACGAAACTCTTGGCAGAGAGCGCCAAAAAAATTAATCATGAAACAAACCGATTATAACTCAAATTTAAATTTCTGGTTTAGTCTTTATTTTACTGACAACGAAGGTCGGTCTTTTGCAGCTTAGATAAAGATAGATAAGAAATTTGCAAAAAGAGACTGACCTTCCGGGTCAGTTTTTTTAGTTCTTTTAAAAAATGGATGGGTAAAAAAGATTTTAAACTTTTTTATTTGATTAAGGAGGGGAGTCATGGCAGACGCAGTTTTTAACAAAGCGGCGAATCAAGGCGACGAGAAGGGATTAAACAGCAGAACGGTAAAAACAGTCTCAATGGGCTGGGGGCAGGAAGAAATTAAATCTTCTGGCCAGGCAGAAACATTAGCTCCTCAAGTGCCAAAGAGTAGAGGTTCGTATTTTTTTGTCAGGCACCCATAGATTGGTTCTTTTCAATGTTCAAACGAAAAAGCCCTCCTATTCCGTAAAAAAACGGACGGAGGGTTTTTCTTTTGACTGCTATTTTTTCCTCCGATACAAACTTTTTGAGCGGCGGGTGATGGCTAAAATACTAAGCACGGCAATGTAGGCTGAAATTATTTCGCCAGATATTTTGTAGGGTTTATCCAAAATGATTGTCAAAACAAAAAGGACAGCAATTAAGATTGTCCAGGCGATAACAAATAATTCTCCCGGGTGGGTGCTTCGGTGTAAATGATGCCAGCGCTCAAACTCTTTGTCACCAGCATAAATAGCCAAAAGAGCAATATAAAGCACGAGCAGAGGTGTAGTAAAATTAGCAAAGCCATTATTTTCGTAAAAGTCCCAGCCGATAGCTACAAAAACAATAATTGTCCAAAAGCTGGTTAAATACCACCAAAGACTGGTTTTATTGAAGCGAGAAACTATTTTTTTCATAATTATTTAATAATTTTAGTTTATTCGTTTTGTCGGGGTGCGGGGAGTTGGACCCCGGTAACAAGACCCCCAGCCTTGTGTAATGCCGTTATACTACACCCCGAAAAAAATAAAAATCCTAAACTCTAAACCCTAAACAATGTCTAATCTCAAAATTTCAAATTCCAAGCGTTTTAAATT
>CAZYIG010000076.1:0-4543 GCA_964647205.1 uncultured Candidatus Saccharibacteria bacterium
AATCAATCAAGATTTTAAAGAGGCATTTAAAGCTAAGGAAGAGCTAAAAGTGTCTGTTTTGCGTATGCTTAATTCTGCTATCAAGAATAAAGAGATGGATAAGCGAACTAAGCTGGTGAAAGCTGGAGCTAGCGACGAAGCGATTTTGGTAAAAGAAAGTCAGTTGCTTGATGAGGAAGCCTTGGAAGTTATTGGCACTGAAGCCAAACGGCGCAAGGATTCAATTAAGCAATTCCAAGATGGCAATCGGCCGGAAATGGCAGCGCAGGAAGAGGCCGAATTAAAAATTTTATCAGCTTATTTGCCGAAGCAGATGGGGGAAGAGGAAATTCGAAAAATTGTTCAAGAATCCATTAAAGAATCCGGTGCGACTGGTGCGCAAGAAATTGGCAAAGTTATGAAAGCCTTGATGCCGCGCGTTAAAGGTAAGGCGGATGGGAATTTGGTGAATAAAATTGTGAAGGAAGAGCTAGGCGGATAATTTTCAATTTACAAATCCCAATTTTCAATAAATTTACAATGATTAAATGATTTAATTTTCAATTGGAAATTTGAACATTGGTTATTGATTGAAAATTGTAAATTGGTGCTTGAAAATTTCTTCAATGTTGGAGATTACAAATACAACCAAAACCAAAATTGACACGAAATTTTTGCAAAAGGCCGCGCAAGCGGCTTTTGCTGTTTTGAGAACGAAGAAAGATATTAGTTTAGTTTTTGTTGATGATGCGAAAATGAAAACGGTAAATAAAAAATACCGCCATAAAAACAAAACAACCGATGTTTTAAGCTTTGAAGAATTAAATGAAATTTTTATCTCTTTGCCAGTGGCAAAAAAGCAGGCTCGCCTCGCTTCAAAAAATAGCGAGTCGAAGCGGGCAAAACTGTTGAAAACTAGCTTAAAAGTTGAATTGACCCGACTTTTGACGCATGGTATAGTTCATTTATCAGGATATGATCACGAAAAATCGGCGAATGAAGCGGAGCGGATGTTTGCTGTAGAAACAAAAATTCTATTAAAACTATAATCGCAAGCGAATTGAAACGAATTTAAAGCGAAAGAATTATTCGTTTTGTATTCGCTTTAATTCGTATATAATTTTTTAATTCTCTCGTTGTGCCCAAAGAAAAAATCATTGTTGGATTAGACGTTGGCACCTGTAATATCCGGGCGGCGGTGGCGATGGCCAAAGACGGCGCAGTGCCGCAAATTTTAGGCGTGGGGAAAGTAGCGTCGCTGGGACTTCGAAAGGGCGTGGTTGTGGATATCGATGAGACAGTTAAAGGGATAAAAGAGGCTTTGAGGTTAGCTGAACGGATTTCCGGTTATGAAATTGACCGAGTGTTTGTGAGTGTGGGCGGTTCGCATATTTCTTGCCGGATGAGCAAAGGCGTCATTGCTGTTTCCCGGGCGGATGGCGAAATTTCGCAGGAAGATAAAGAGCGAGCGGTTAATGCGGCCTCCGCGATCTCCTTGCAGCCTAACCGCGAAATCCTGCATGTTCTACCGCGGCGTTTTACGGTTGATAATCAAGATGCAATTAAAGATCCGGTGGGCATGAGCGGAGTGAGACTCGAAACCGATGCATTGATTGTTGAGGGTTCAACGCCTTTTATAAAAAATTTAATTAAGTGCGTGCGCGATGCCGGGGTTGATGAAGCGGGACTTTTGCTTTCGCCATTAGCGGATAGCCGGGCGGTTTTAACCAAGCGCCAAAAAGAATTAGGTGTTTTGCTTTTAGATTTGGGTGGCGGAACAACTGGTTTGGCAGTTTTTGAAGAAGGTGATATCTTGCATTGTCAAATTTTACCGGTAGGCAGTATGCATATTACTAATGACATTGCGATTGGCCTCCGGACTTCAATTGAGGCGGCAGAAAAAATAAAATTAGAATATGGTTCGGCATTGTCGGAAACTATCAGCAAAAAAGAAATGATTGATTTGACTCGGGTCGGTGAAGCCGAGGGGCAAACTTCTCGTTTGCAAGTAGCCGAAATTATTGAAGCGCGAGTTTGTGAATTACTGGATTTAGTAAATAAAGAACTAAAAAAAATTGACCGGGCGGGCTTATTGCCGGCCGGAGTTGTTTTGGTTGGTGGTGGTGCGAAATTGCCGGGACTCGTAGAGCTCGTAAAAGAAAAATTAAAATTGCCGGTGCAAGTTGGCTTTCCGCAAGGCATGGAGGGCGTTGTTGACCAAGTTGATGATCCGGGTTTTGCTACAGTTTGCGGTTTAATTTTTTCCGCTTTGAGCGAAGATACAAAAACAGAGAGCCATTATTCTTTTGATAATCTGCCAGATTTCTCGCCGACGATTGAAAAAATGAAAAAATGGATTAAAGGCTTTATTCCTTAGAAAAACCCAAAAAGCTTGACAGTTATTGACTCCTGTCATATCCTTATTTAATCTTTAAATAATTTTAAATTAGCTAATTTTTATTACTATGGCCCAAATAAAACCAGACATGGAAACGTTTGCCAAAATTAAAGTGGTGGGTGTCGGTGGAGGTGGAGGAAATACCGTTTCTCGAATGGTTGAATGTAAGATCCAGGGCGTTGAGTTCATCGCTATCAATGCGGATTCTCAGGACTTGCATCATTGCTTGGCGCCACAAAAGCTTTTAATCGGAAAGAATTTGACTAAAGGCTTGGGTGCGGGTATGAATCCAGATGTTGGCCGACAAGCAGCGGAAGAAAATCGGGATGAAATTCACGAGGTATTGAAAGGCGCTGATTTAGTGTTTGTAACTTATGGGCTCGGTGGTGGAGTGGGTACTGGCGCGGGGCCAATTGTGGCTGAAGCAGCCAGAGACGTAGGCGCTTTAACAGTCGGTGTCGTCACCCGGCCTTTTGCTTTTGAAGGTCAACAGCGTTCTCGTATAGCGGGAGAAGGATTAGATCGCTTACAAGAAAAAGTGGATACATTGATCACTATCCCAAACGATAAATTACTGCAGACAATTGACCGGAATACTTCCTTAATAGAAGGTTTTAAAGTGGTTGACGATGTGCTGCGACAAGCAGTGCAAGGAATTTCAGATATTATCGTAACGCCGGGACTTGTTAATGTTGATTTTGCCGACTTGAAAGCGATTATGTCCGGTGCTGGTTCTGCCTTGATGGGCATTGGCCGAGCGTCGGGTGATGACCGGGCTGTTAACGCAGCCAAGATGGCGATTAATTCGCCATTACTGGAAGTTTCAATTAATGGCGCTAAGGGTGTTATTTTCAATGTAGCTGGTGGGTCGGACATGACGATGATGGAAATTAATGAAGCGGCCAAGATTATCACAGACTCAATTGATCCGCAAGCCAAAGTTATTTTTGGAGCGGTTACCGATAACCAGCTGAAGAAGGGAGAAATTAAAATTACGGTTATCGCTGCTGGTTTTGGCGAGCATGTTTTTAAACACGAAGAGAAAAAAGAAAAAACGGAAACTCGAGTTGATCAAGTTACTAAGTCGGAAATACAGGCGCCAAAAAAACCAGCAACTTTTTCCAGCCAAGTTAGTCAGATTGATAATTCGGCTGACGAAGAATGGGACATCCCCGCCTTCATCCGCAAAAAGATGAAGTAAATTTTTGCCGAAAGAAAGATTTCGGCGGGCAAGCCCGCCTTCATCCGCAAGAAAATGAAATAAACAATGAATTGTGATTATACAAAAAATAATTCCGAAAGGAGTTATTTTTTTGTCTTTCGGCTTGTGCATCGTAGCCTTGGCGAAGACGTGCGGGCGAGGCGAGGTATTTTTTTAGTTTTTAACGACCCTGTGGATAAGTTAATGTCGCAAAAAAATATTTTTGATATTGGCTCTTTGTTTGAGCCATTCTTTTTAATCAGATTTTTTTAAAAAATCTAATATTTTTTTCGTTTGACACTTTCAGCTGATAGTTTAAAATAGAAAGTAGATTACATAAAATTTCTAGGAGGGGAAGTGTATTTTTGTTTTCCTAAATATCACGAATATAGAGCTAATTGAAACGAATAAATTGCGAATTATTTGTGTTGATTAGTAGATTGAGGATTAAGCATTAATTAACGAAAAAATATAATTTACGGATACGGAATTTGTTTTGTATTCGTGTTCAAAAACATATGACACCAACCATCCGCGCCAAGTTTGATAAGATTCAAAAAAGAGACGGTCGCTTAGTCGATTTTGACCAAACTAAAATTGAAAAGGCAGTTCACAAAGCTTTGACTTCGACTAATCAAGGGGATGGTCCAATTGCCAAACGAGTAGCGCAGAAAGTGTTTAGTTTGATTAGCCGGCGTTTTAAAAAAGATGAGATTCCCAAGGTGGAAGAGGTGCAGGATATTGTGGAAGAGGTGTTAATTTTGGAAAACTTAGTTGACACGGCACGAGCTTATATCCTATATCGCGAACAGCGGCGGCGGATTCGGGAAGCGCAAAGCGCCTTGGACGAAACAGTTGAAATGGTGGACAAATATATCCAAGAGCTTGATTGGCAGATCAAAGAAAATGCCAACATGGCTTACTCTTTGCAGGGCTTGCATCATTATGTCACTTCGGCGGTCAGT
>CAZYIG010000077.1:0-4514 GCA_964647205.1 uncultured Candidatus Saccharibacteria bacterium
TCCCGGGAAGTTATCAAATTAGCAATATATGGAATGCTGCCAAGAAACAAAACTCGGGATAAAATTATCAAAAATTTGAAACTTTTTAAAGGTCAGTTGGATAAATAATTTTGTTTTATGGAAAAGAAAAAAAAGATAACTAAAAATATAAAAGCAAAAAAGCCAGCAGCCAAGCTAAGCTTGGCTAAGGCCACGCTCAGCGTAGCGGTAAAAAAAATGGCTAAGACAAAAGAAACAGAAATAAAAGCGGTGGTTGAAAAAACACCGGTTTTAGCCGTTGAAGAAATGTTACCAGAGCAGATTGAGAAAATAACTGAAACAGCGGGCGATGCTTTTTTTGACGAGTCAATTGATGATGCTAAAGGAAAAAAGAGCAAACGGTATTTTGAAGCAACCGGCCGGCGAAAATCAGCAGTGGCTCGGGTAAGACTATTTACCATTAAGCCATTTGAAGAAGACGAAGGCAAAGTAACGGTTAACGGAAAATTTTATAAACAATATTTTCCAACGTTGGAATTGCAACAAATAATTGAAGCGGCATTACGCAAATTGAAATCCTTAAACCGGTTTGAGGTGGTGGCTAAAGTTAATGGCGGCGGCACAAAATCTCAGTCTGAAGCCATAAGACACGGCTTAGCTAGAACCTTGATTCTTTTTAATATTGATTTCCGCAAGAAATTAAAGAAAGCCGGCTATCTCAAGCGCGACCCGCGGGTTAAAGAAAGAAAGAAATATGGTCTGAAAAAGGCACGCCGAGCACCGCAGTGGGCAAAACGGTAATCCGTTTTGACCGATGCGGCAGAAAGGGTGACGGCCCGCTTCGCCTAAGTTTCAGCGAGGCGAGGAAAACTGCCTGCCCGCCAATAACCAAAGTGCTTGCGCGGACAGAAGCAAGGCAGATGATAAAAATATTTTTTGGTTATTATCACCACTAATCATTATTGGCTTTGGTAGGCGGGGGTGTTTTCCCGCGGTGGAAATATTAAAACCGCAAGGTTTTAAGGAGCGAAGCGACCGCAGTGTGGCAAAACGGTAAGAGCATATAGCATATAGCAGTAAAAAATACAGAAAATCCCGTTTAGCGATTAGCGAACGGGATTTTTGGTTGGCAATCTTTGTCTTTACACAAAAAGAATAAATGTGCTATATTAATTTAATGGTTTCAAGGCGTGAGTATATCGAAAACGGATTGATCTTAAACAATCAGACAAGGAGGGGCGAAGCATGAAGATTCGTTCGATAGGTCTTAATGTCGATGGTCGCATGGTGTTGAGATACGAGGGAGGAGGAAGAGAAGAATTCATAAAATGTCCTTTTTTCGCCTGTAAATTTTTCCACGCAGAGGGAATAGAAATTTGCGACACGACCGGCAAATCCATCGCCGACGAAATAAGGCGGCAAACGGAAAATAAGAAAAGAGAGCTGAGGGCCATTCAGGCGAAGACGGAATACAGAAAATGCCGCAAGGCATTTAGGTATCAATGGCGAGGTTGGTTAGGCATCTGGGGAGCGATTGTAATCGGGGCTCTTCTTGTTCTCATGTCGGATGAGACAACGGCCGAGACTGCGATAGGGATTTCGCTTCTCTGGGCGGCAGTCTGGATTATTTGGCAATCGGTCATCAATAGTAGGATTGAGGACAAGGCTTGTGAAATTAGGGCAGAGATACTTAAGGGTGGATGTCTTAATTCACATACAATTGCTAGCTATCTGAAAAAATCCTAGTCGGCCCCATATAAGTAAAGGAGGGAGAGATAAAGGCAAGACCGCTCGGTTCAAAAACAGAACCGGCGGTTTTTCTATTTTATCGGCATCACATTATTTATGCTATCGCGAAGATAATGTGATGAGGTATTTTTAATGTTTTTAAAACGACAGCACAGAAGATAAAAAGGATTGGATGTTAAACACTTTTACGCTATAGCGTAAAAGTGTTTAAGTAAATCATTTTTTATAAATCTAATTTCAAACGGAAAAGCTGGCTTTCGGTCAGATAATAGAAATAATTGTCTTGATAAGAAAAATAAATTTGCGGATTTTTGGCGTTAATAAATTCGATGACGTTTCTCTGGTCGCGGCCATCAAGTTCGATTATTTTTATTTGGTCACCGATCACATAGGCTAAATATTCGTTGTTGGGATAAAAAATAACTTGAGAGATTTTTTGACTATGGCGGGTAATTAACTCTTTCTCTCCAACTTTTTTGTAGGGCTGGATTAAAATGTCTTCAAGGTACATAATCCAGATCTCATTATTATTCCAGTAAATAATTTTTTTACCATCCGCAGAGAAAGAGGCATCATTTATTTGAATGGCAATTTTTTCAAAGATAGCCGAGCTTTTGTTAAATAAATAGAGATCATTATTTTGTCCGATAACTATAAATTGATTATCATGGGCGATAATTCGGTAGTTATCTTTGGGTAGGAATTCCTTAGAAATTTGTTCGCGGATATAACCACCAAGATCAACACGGTAGAAGATATAATTGGTGGCATTGATTAAAAAAAGACTGTCTTGATAAAATAGCCAGCCGGCCGTTGAGCTGGCAATATTAGCGGCTTGCGCTATTTGAGCAATTTCGTCTGGTGACCGTAAAAAATCAATGATGGCCAAAGACGTAGTGGCAACTTTTTCGGGAGAAATATTTTTAGGAAAAAGAATAATATTTCTGGCTTCCTCTACTAATTGAGGCTTAATTTCCAGATTTTTTTCCCAAGAGAAAAAACCATCTTTTGTAACAGAAACTTTATAAATTTTTGGCAATAGGCGAGAAATTAATTTAGGTGTAGTTTTATTGTCTTTGTCGTCAAGAATAATTTTGGCATTAGACGGTGAGGATTTAAGATAGAGTCCACCAGTCTTGACCAGGACTTTTTTTTGCCAATCAAAAGAATAGCCCATGGCATAAAAAATAGTTGGCGGAGTCGCCAACAAAAAAATAGCAATAAAACTGTAGAAGACTAGGCGTCGAGTTAAGCGAGTCATACAATGTATTTATTATAGTCATTTTAGCATTAAAATAGCAATCTTTTAGTTATTTTTCAAGCAAGCCCTTAACCTTGCCATGGGAGGTTATTTGTTTTAAGATGAAGAAAAAGAATGCTCAATTGTAAAAAATCAACAAAATGAAACTTATGGCAGACGCAACTAAAAAATTTGTTATTAATGGTCAAAAACCATTGAGCGGAGTCATTAAAGTTAAGGGTGCGAAAAATGCTGCTCTGAAAGTTTTTCCGTTAGCTTTGATGACTGGCGAGCCAATAAAAATTGTTAATTTGCCAGATATTGAAGACTGTCACCGGGCCCAAGAGATGTTAGTAGCGTTGGGGCATAAAGCAGTTAATCTGGGTAACGGTGTTATGGAAATTCAGCGTCAGAATAAAACTTGTCTTAATTTACCGGCGGAGCTGGTGAATAAATTCCGGGCTTCTATAATGTTTGTTGGGCCGCTGCTGGCAACTTGCGGTGAAGTTTATTTTCCTCATCCAGGTGGCTGTGTTATCGGGGCTGGAACTCGCCCGATTGATATGTTTCTTGATGGCTTTGCCAGAATGGGCACCAAGATTGAAACTTTAGAAAATAGTTACCGTTTAACGGCCAAAAAACTTCAAGGCGCTTCCATCTTCTTTTCTAAAGTGACGGTGACGGGTACCGAAAGCTTAATGACCACGGCTTGTTTGGCACAGGGAGAAACTATTTTAGAAAATTGTGCAATGGAACCAAAAATTCCGGCTTTGGCCAATTTTTTAAATAGCATGGGGGCAAAAATTAGCGGAGCAGGGACACCAACCATAAAGATTGAAGGCGTTGCCAAATTATCAGGCGGCCAGTATAAAATTATTCCAGACCGGATTGAGGCAGGAACGTTTGCAATCTTGGCGGCAGCGGCCAATAGCGGTGAAATAATTATTGAGGATTGTGAACCAAAGCATCTGGGTGCGCTTTGGTCTTTATTTGATAAAATTGGTGTAAATTATAAGCTTGATAAAACTAGCATAGCTATATCGCCGAGTGAAAAACTTTTAGCGGTTGATCTTGTAACGCACGAATATCCGGGCTTTGCTACTGATCTGCAATCGGCTTACACAGTATTAATGACCCAAGCCAACGGTGCCAGTCTTATTCATGAAACAATTTATGATCGTCGTCTATTATTTGCGGATATGTTAACTCAAATGGGTGCCAATATTATTATGGCCGATCCTCACCGGATAGTAGTTAATGGTCCGACCCAACTTTATAGCCGGAAATTAATGAGTCCTGATTTGCGTGCTGGCATGGCCTTGGTGATTGCTGCTTTAATTGCCAAAGGAACAACAGAAATAAATAATATTTATCAGATAGAAAGAGGTTATGAAAATTTAGCGGAAAGATTGGCGGGATTGGGAGCGGATATTAAGAAAGTTTAAAAATACTTTTGCCGCTTTTTTGGCGGCAAAAAAGCGGCGCCGCGCCTGCCAAAGCCGATAATGATTAGCCGGAATGATATTGCAGGATGCCCAAAAGCATA
>CAZYIG010000078.1:0-4477 GCA_964647205.1 uncultured Candidatus Saccharibacteria bacterium
AACAGATTTTGAATTTTGGTCATTGGGATTTGTTTAGAGTTTAGGATTTCGGATTTGGAATTTTTTATTTCAATTATTTTGATAAAGGATTATTCCCTACTAATGACTACCTCGCCTGAAACTAAAATCCAAGAGATTCCCCGCATTTCCCTTGCCTACCAACGACGGTTAATGAAACTCGGCGTAAAAACACTCCGGGATTTATTTTATCATTTCCCCCATCGCTACGATGACTTTTCTCAAATAAAGCTCATCAGCGAACTGGAAGAAAACGAAGTCGTCACTGTTCAAGGCAAAGTCACTAAAGTGAAAAATATCCACTTCTGGAAGAGGAAGATGAATATTACCGAGATATACATTGAAGACAAAACCGGCGCAATCAAAGCCGTCTGGTTTAATCAGCCATATATTGCCAATTCCCTGCCAGAAGGAAGCTGGGTCAGCCTGTCTGGAAAGGTTTACCCTGTTAAATCCGACAAAGTCGGTGCGAAGCAATTTAACGGGGTAAACCTTAATAAAGGTTTATACTTATCTAATCCTTCTTATGAAAAGATTGATAAAAACTACGAACTCCACCTTCGTCAAGACTATGGCGGACACGTAAAAACTAAAAACTATCCCTTGCGTCATACCGGCTGCCTCGTTCCTATTTACCCAGAGACTACCGGTTTGTCATCTCGTTATTTACGTTATTTAATACAACTCTTCTCTTCCGCTCTAGATCAAATACCCGACTGGTTGCCAGAAGAAATTAAAACGTCTCAACGATTGATTGACCTTAAACAAGCCCTGAATCAGATTCACTTCCCCGTCTCAGAAACAACCATAAATCAAGCTAAGCGACGACTAGCCTTTGACGAGCTGTTCATAATTCAGCTCTATGCTCTCCAGCAGAAGATAAAATGGCAAAAAGAAAAAGCCATAAAAATTCCCTTCAATGAGAAGTTAATAAAAAGATTTGTTAAAGAGTTGCCTTTTGAGCTAACCGACAGCCAGCGCCAATCTGCTTGGGAGACATTCCAAGACCTTAATAAGGGCCAACCCATGAACCGCCTGCTTGAAGGTGATGTTGGTTCAGGCAAAACCATTGTAGCGGCCCTAGCGGCACTCCAAGTGGCTTCAGAGGGCTTTCAGGTGGCTTTTATGGCTCCGACTGAAGTCTTGGCGATACAACATTTTAAGAGCCTTTCTTCTCTTTTTGAAAAATATGACCTGCCAATTGGCCTGTTAACCAATTCCGAAGGTCAAGTTAGTTGCCAAGGAGAAAGTTTGGAGCAAAACAAAAAACAACTGTTAGAACAAATCAAAAATGACCGGCTAAAAATCGTTATTGGTACCCATTCATTAATCCAAAAAACTGTCTGTTTTAAAAATCTTGCTTTGGTCATCGTTGACGAGCAACATCGTTTTGGCGTTCAGCAACGAGCCGCCCTGCAAAAAAGCACCGTTAATCTTTGCGATGGATTGTCCAGCTCCGTCCCCCATCTTCTTTCCATGACCGCCACGCCAATTCCCCGGACGCTCGCCCTGACGCTTTATGGCGACCTTGATTTATCACTCCTTAAAGAATTGCCTCGCGGGCGTCAGCAAATTATTACCAAAATTGTTGGCGGCAAAGATCGGCCAGCCGCTTATGAATTTATTCGGCAACAAGTCAAACAAGGCCGGCAAGTTTTTGTGATTTGTCCGCGGATAGAAAGCGCTGGAAGAGAGGGATCAGAGGAAGTTATTTTGGAAGAACATAAAATTTCCCCCAGCGATAAAAATTTTATTCGCCAAACCTCCTCGCTCTCTTCCCGCCTTGCGGGAAGAACCGTGCCCGCTCGTCGGCTTGAGCGTCTACAAAATAACTTCCTCTTCTCTCCGTTAGATGAAATAAAAGCCGTCAAACAAGAAGTTGAAAAATTAACTAAAGAAATTTTTCCGGAATTTAAAATTGCCGCCTTACATAGTAAATTAAAACCGGCCGAAAAGAATAAAACGATGGCTGATTTTAAGGCCGGTAAAATTAATATTCTAGTTTCGACTTCCGTCGTTGAAGTTGGCGTTGATATTCCAAATGCTACTGTCATGATGATTGAGGGCGCTGAACGTTTTGGTTTGGCGCAAATCCATCAATTCCGCGGCCGAGTCGGTCGAAGTGGACATCAATCATTTTGTTTTCTTTTGACTACTTCTTCCGGCCAAGAGACTAATCAACGGCTCAAAGCAATTTTAAGCGCTAAAAACGGCTTTGAGTTAGCTGAACATGATTTGCGTCTGCGCGGACCCGGACAATTTTATGGCGCCAAGCAATGGGGACTCCCCGATCTGTCAATGGCCTCGCTAACAGACATGGAATTAATTAAACAAGTCCGTTCTGAAGCATCGGCTCTTTTGCAAAAAGACCCGACCCTAAAAAACTATCCTTTGATAAAAGAAAATCTGCGGCAATTTAAAGAAAAAATTCATTTTGAATAGAACTTCTCTTTATTGCTCTTTTTGATTGTTTGTGATATAAAAAATTAGTTCTTATTGGGTTAGGCAGAGAAGTTAAACTTCAACTCAAACAGAAAAGGGGGAGAAAATGACGCAAGCAGAGAGGAAAAAAAGACGGAAGCTAATCGCAGAAAGAACGCAGGCCTACCGAGCCGTGCAAGTAGTGCAAGAAGCTCAAAAATCTCTCCGGCAGCTAGCTCAAGAAACCGGGAAGGGAGGAGGGGCTTTCGCTCGAGAGCAAATCGATGATCTCCGAGAAATAATTCTAAGAAGAAGAGAACTCTCTTTCTAAAAAAGAACCTGCTCAAATTCTGTTTTTGTCAAAAAAACCTCGTAAAACATTGCGAGGTTTTTTATTTTTTTCATTATATTGAAGATTAATTTCAATATAATAATCAAAAAATAATGCAAAATATAAATCTCAAAATGAAAAATGACAGTTAAAAATTTAAAATTTTGAATTTTACATTGTCATTTTAAACTTTGATTTTTTAATTTTTAACTAATTCCTGCTCCCCGAATTTTGCCTGCCTTACCTTCGGCGTCACCACAAAATCGTCGCCCCGCAACAGCGGGGCTCTTTAAAACCATTCGGTTTTAATATTTCCTCCGCGAGGGAGCACGCTCCCCCGTCGCCCCCTCAGGATTTTAGCTGCCGCACTTTGGGCGTCACCCAAAATCCCATATATTTGCCAAACATTAAACGAGTTTGCGCTTCAAGACCCGGGATTGAACCAAAGACAATGATAGTAAAAGGCATTAAAATCCACTGTAAAATCATCAAAAAATACTTAGAAGGCTGCTGATTTTTCGGCCGGGGCGGCAAGATCATTGTTCCATAAATAGCCGAGGAGACCAAGCCAATCATCGCCATCGTCATAATAATTCTGGTAATTTGAGGCAAGTTGTAAGAAAGTACCGTCACGTTAAATGCCTGCCCGCCAAGATACAATGGCGTCCAGCCCAATAAAAAAATAATTAACGCGTTAGTTCCCCAAGACCAAAAGCCCTCAAGGTGATTAAATGCCCAAAAAAGTTTTGTCCTAAGAGCGATTTTTTTATTATGCCAAAAACCAAATAAAACGTACGGCACATTCTCCACTCCCCAGCCCCAGCGCCGTTGTTGTTTATAAACATTAACCGCCGTCTTAAGCCAATTTTCGGCCAAATTAGCATCCATGGAAACTGGATAATAAAGCGGCACCACTCGGTATTTAGCGTCATAGAAAAGCAATGCCTGCCAGAAGATCCGGGAATCTTCGGAAACATTTTTAACTGACCACCAGTTCATTTCAACCAGCGTTTTAAAATTCATCGCGTGTGAAGAAAAAGTGGCTAGGCGCTCGGGTCGTTCCTGTTGCATCATGTGCCAAAAAGTGCCGCTTTGCGCCGTCACGCGCGAAAAAGATGGCGCATCCCAAATATTATTATTGAAAATCGGCACCGGCTGGAAACTGCACCAAATCCGATCCTTGCTCTCTAAAAAAACATAGGTCAGGCGGGAAAAATATTCCGCGTAGACTACTGTGTCAACATCGAAAACTGAAACTAAAATATTTTCGTAAGGAATTTTGATCTCGTCAATAATTTTCTTTTTCACTTCTTTAGCCGCCCAAGTTTCATTTGAACCCTTGCCAGCCAGTTCAAAAGCAATATCCGCCGGATGAACTGTTTTTAAAAATTTAAAAAACCGTTGGCCGTACTTTGAAATAATTTTATCTGACACCAGATAAGCGGCCTCCCCGCCTCGCTCTTCTGTCGCCAGCACCACAATCATTTTATCTTTGGGATAATTAGTCGCCAGCAAAGAATCAAAGGTTTCAGCCACCACCTCATAAGATTCTTTATACATTGGCAAAATTATCAGATGATAAATTTCTTGCCAATCCAGATCTTGATTTTTATTTTTTTCTTTAAGCTCGTTCAACCAATCTTTTTTTCTTATCCGCTTAATAATCGCAAAGCTTGAACGCAGATGGATTGATAAAAAAACCGTTTT
>CAZYIG010000079.1:0-4461 GCA_964647205.1 uncultured Candidatus Saccharibacteria bacterium
TCGGGTATAAGATCATGAAGTAATCAAAGGCTAGTCTTTTTAGGCGGACTAGCGTCTTCTCTGTCAGATGATTCTTTTAACCGATTGAAAATCAATTCTGACGCGAAACGGACGAATCCTCGTATTTGTTCTGGCGTTCCCAGTTGGCTTATCCTTACCCAGCAAATTGGCTGCTCATCCAGCGAAACTATTATGGCTGGTTCATCAAGGCTGGGTTCTTTGAGCGATTCTTCCAGATGGACCTTGAAAAAGCGTTCAGGCAAGTTAAGCGGGTTGCGGCTCAAAATTTGGCCCAATTCTTTCTTGAATATTTGACAAAGATATTTGTATTCCCATGTTTGCGGCTGATTTTTATAAGTGATGGCCACGCCCATCATTCCCAAGCGAGCCCGATAATCATTATCTGCCGCGAGGGACTCCGATTGATGATGGTTGCTGATAACTGCGCCTATGGCAAAAAAAAGAAATACGCTAAAAATCACTGCCGCAATAAATTTTTTCATATTCCCCCCTTCAAAAGCCGCTAATCTATTTTTTGTTAAAAAGAACTTCCCCGTTGACGATAACCGCGCTCACGTCTCCGCCTTGCGCCGAATAAACCAAATTTGAAATCACGCCATGGCAGGGCTGAAGGTGTGGCTGGTCAAAATTAATTATAACTATATCAACCTTTTTGTCAATGTCAATGGAACCGATTTCTTTGTCCATTTTCAAAGCTTTAGCGCCGTTTATCGTGGCCAGATCCAAGATGGTTTGCGCGTCGGCCACCGCCGGATCTTTCTCGTTCCACTTATGAATGAGAGCGGCGATTTTCATTTCTTCCAGCATATCCAGATTATTATTTGATGATGAACCGTCTGTGCCCAGCGCCACATTCACGCCAGCTTTCAATAATTTGCTTAGCGGCATAACGCCCGAAACCAGTTTCAGATTGGAAGTCGGGCAATGCGCTACACTGACTTTGCGCTTGGCTAAAATTTTTATTTCTTTATCGTTCAGCCAACAGCCATGCGCCGCCACGACATTATCACCCAAAAAACCTATTTTCTCCAAATATTCCACCGGCCCTAAGTTATGTTTTTTTTCGCACTCGCTTACTTCATTTTCGGTTTCTGACAAATGGATATGGATTAGCAGATTTTTTTCATCGGCAAATTTTTTGCACCAAATTAAGGTTTCTTTTGGGACGGTATAAATTGAATGCGGAGCAATGGTTATTTTTATTTTATCGCTTATTTCTGGCCGCAGTTTATTATAAGTCTTTTCAATTTGCGCCGGGCTAATTTTAATCGCGCCAAGGTCAATGATTAACGGGCCAACAAAACCACGAATCCCCGTTTCACCAATCGCCTTGATAATAGATTCGGGATGCCAATACATATCAAAAAAAGCCGTGGTGCCGCTTTGCAGCATTTCTTGGCACGCCAACTTACTGCCTCGGTAAATATCCGCTGGTTTTAGTTTGGCTTCCGCCGGCCAAATTTTTTGTTCCAGCCACTCTTTAAGCGGCATATCATCGGCAAAACCCCGTAGAATCGTCATCGCCGCGTGTGTATGGGCGTTGATTAGCCCCGGTATCACCACTTGATTTTTACCGTTAATGATTCGTTTTTTTGCTTTGGCGTATTTTTTTTCAATTTTGCCAGTTGCGCCCAGGTCAATTATCTTTTTATCCTCAATTAAAATCGCGCCATTTTTAATAATTTGGCGCTCGCTGTTTTGCGTGACAATGGTGGTGTTTTTTATTAAAATCACAAATTGATGGAATTAATATCCAGAATATAACCCCGATAGTCTCCGCCGCTGGCAAATTTCCAGGTGGGCAGGCCGATTAATTGACCGGCGGAATTTACCGCGGCGCCGCCGGAATTGCCCCGGTCAATCTGAGCGTCGGTGCCAAAATAAACATCCGCGGATGGCAGATTGCTGATAATCCCTTTGGTGACCGAAAAAGCAAATCTGGCCGATTCGGGAAAACCAATAACATAAACCGGCTGGCCAATTTGCGGACTAACGGCAGTGGGCGAGAAATAGGAAAAAGATTCCGTCGCGGGCAGAATGCGGACCGCGTTCCCTTCCGGAGTCAGAACGTCTTGGATTTTTAGCAAAGCGGCGTCCCGGTCCTGAAAAAAGCCGACTAAGGTTGCCCGGTATTGTTTGTTGTAGCTTTGGCTTTGCGCGTTAAAATCTTTACTAAAAAGCGCCAAGCAATAATCCGGCAGAGCCAGTCCCATGCTTGGTTTAACCACGTGTTCGTTGGTTAAAACTTTGCCATCGGCGCTAATTAAAACACCGGAACCAAATTGCCAGGTTTCAAAAAATTTATCCTGACAGGCAACGCGAATCACTTTATCTTCCGCTTGCCAAGAGTTAATTAAGTCCGCGTCCGAAGGAGCGGCCACTGCTTGCTGAGATTGCTGGGTCTGGACTTGCTTTAATTGCTCTTCCAGCGAAGAAATCTGGTTTTTAGCCTTAGTTAATTCTTCTTGAGTTTTTAGGTCGTTAGCCGACGGCGAATTAGCGGTGGGAACCAAAGTTGTTTTATAAATAATTTGCGGCGGCTGATTTTTTAATTTTTCCAGCTCCTCTTTCAATTTGGCTATTTCTTCGGCGGTTGACGAAGCATTGGGCGAAGTTGTTGGCGAGATCGTGGCCAGGCCGGATGAGTTTGACGGCCAGAGGCTGTTTAAGCTTTTGCCTTTTGAATATTTAATCGCAAAAAACATCGCCAGGCTTAGGCCGGAAATCATAAATAAAAAAGCGATGGTAATCAGTATTTTATTTTTCATCTTAAAATCCTTTTAGAGTAAAAAATAAAAGCAGCAAATCGCCGATGACTAAAAGAATAATTGCTACCCAGCCGCCCAAGAATTCCAGCCAGTGGCAACTATAATCTTTCATTAAGTTTTTATCCGAAGCTAGATTTAAAATAAAATAAATGATAATCGGCGTCAATCCCCCAACCAGCACTTGGGAAAAGAACATCGCCTTAATTGGATTTAATTCAAAAAGCAACGCTGCCAAGCAAAATAAAAAACCAAAAGTAATTATAGCGTAAAAGCCCCTAGCCTTGTTCGGTCTCTTTTCCAAACTGCCGGGCCATTTAAAAAACTCGGCGATGGCGTAAGCCGAAGAAGTAGCCAAAATCGGAATAGCCAAAATTCCCGCGCCAATCAATCCCAGGCCGAAAAGTTTGGTTGCCCAGATGCCGGCAACCGGGGTTAGGGCTTGCGCGATATCTTTGACGGTCAAAAGATTTATATCTTTGTCGGTAATAACGCTCGCGCTGGCCAGCATAATAAAGAAAGCGATTAAACCGCTGTAGAGAAAACCAATAATCACTGCTTTGCCGGATTGTTTGATATTTTTTATATCGTGTTTTTCTTCTATTTCTTCTTCGGTTTGCCAGACAAAAGCATAGGGAGAAAAAGTGGCGCCCAGCAGCCCCAGCGCCCCAAAAACATAAAGCAAGTTAAAATTTATTGACGGAATAAAAGTTGATTTTAAAACCAACAGCCAATCGGGCTTGGCCAGAATTCCGGCAAAAACATACGCTACTAAAAGGCCGGAGAACCAGAAAAAATATCGGGCAATATGCTTATAAGTATCAAAGACGATTATATACCAAATTAAAATGATTAACGGAACAATAAAATAAACGTAGTTCCAGCTGGTTAAGAGTTGAAAGCCGGCCGCCATCCCGATAATGTCCGCCGCCAAAGCGAACAGATTGCCAAGCACGAAAATCAAAACGCAAAAAAAAGCGACCTTATTGCCGAATTTTTCTTTAATCAGCGTCATTAAGCCTTTTTTGGTAACATCTCCCAACCGGGCCGACAAGCGATGAATCGCAATCAAAAGCGGCATGGCTAATAAAATCAGCCACAGATAAGCCAAGCCGGTGACGGCGCCAACGACCGAATAGGTTGAAATCGCCGACGGGTCATCATCCCCGCTGGCCGTCACCACCCCCGGCAAATACGAGCGTTGGAATTGATGCAAGGGTTTTAAAAAATAGCTGAGCATATAAGTTTTATAAAAAAATATTACAACAAATAAGACTTTTCTTCATGAGCCTTCTGTTGATTATAGCATAACTAGGAACAAAAATCCTTATTTTGTATTCTATCAAAATAAGGATTTTAAATCCAGAAAATAAAAAACCCCAGATGAGGTTATCCGGGGTTAAGTTGGGGTGGTATTTTTTAAAATATTACAATATTGCGTTGATGGCAGACAATTGAGCGACCTCTCTTTGGACAATTTTCTTTCTAAATTGAAGCCTGCCCCGGTATTCGTCTACGACCGTCGGTTTTTGCAATTGCTCCTCAATGGAGTTTTTCTCGGTAATGTAATTACTGAATCTCTCGTGTATCGTGCTTTTTTCAAGCGACCCAATGCCATTCATACTCCCCTCCTTTTTCTAAAAAAGTTGTTTATAAACCAATAAAGAACTGCCCC
>CAZYIG010000080.1:0-4367 GCA_964647205.1 uncultured Candidatus Saccharibacteria bacterium
CCAAAGAATTCATTTTGACATTGGGATTTGAGATTTTATTTGACATTAGTCATTGGAAATTTGTCATTTTCTGCAAATAGATTCTTCGGCCTGCGGCCTCAGAATGACAACTTCGTTATTTTATATTTTTATAAAACCGCTTCCTTCTTCTTCCTTCCCCGCGTGCTTTTTGGTTTAACTTCTTCAGCGTCGCTGATGCCATCATCTTTTTTAACTTCTTCAACTGGCGCTTCCTTCTCTCCTTCGGTTTTTTCTTCTGGCTCTTTGGCAATTTCCGCCCCCGCTACATCAATTTTCCATTCGGTTAATTTAGCCGCTAAGCGAACATTCTGTCCGCGCTTGCCAATCGCCAAAGAAAGTTGGTCTTCCGGCACCGTAACCTTGGCAATTCTTTGCTCTTTATTAATCTCCACTTTTAAAACTTTGGCTGGCGCTAAAGCATTGGCAATAAACTTTTGAGAATCTTCTGACCATTCAATAATATCAATTTTTTCACCACCAAGCTCATTAATGACCGCTTGAACTCTGGTGCCTTTTTGCCCAACGCAGCTGCCAATTGGGTCAACTCCCTCTTCCGATGAAGCCACCGCGATTTTAGAGCGGGAACCGGCTTCCCGGGCAATTGATTTTATCTGGACCGAACCAGCCGAAATTTCCGGCACTTCCAATTCAAAAAGTTTAGCTAACATTTTCGGATGAGCTCTGGATAGAATAATACTCGGCCCGCGCACTTCTTTTTGAACTTCCAGCAACAACACCCGAATCCGCTGGCCCAGGCGATAACGCTCATCCTGAATTTGCTCTTCCGGGAATAGAACTCCGGATGTCTTGCCAATATCAATAAACACCGCTCCCCGATCAAGGCGCTGGACAATGCCCGATAGAACCTCGCCTTCTTTATCTTTATATTCTTCAAAAACCGTTTCCCGCTCTGCCTCGCGAATGCGCTGAATGATTACTTGCTTGGCGGTTTGCGCCGCAATCCGGCCAAAATCAGTCTTTGATTCCAATTCAATTAAAAATTCCTCGCCAATATTAATATCCGCTTTTTCTTTTTTCGCGTCTTCAATCAAAATATGTTTTTCCGGATTAAACCTGACTTTTTTATCTCCCTCTTCCTCTTCCGGCCGATTATCTCGCTCATTTCTTGGCTCATTTTTTTCCGCCTCAATTTCTTCTTCGGTTTTAATCATTGTCTCATCCAAAACCTGCTTAATCTGAAAAATCCTGACTCCGCCGGAAACCAAATCAAAAACCGCCCGGATGTTTTGACCCTTATGTCCAAAGTCTTTTTTATAAGCCGCGGCAATCGCGACCTCAATTGTCTCAATGACCTTCTCTTTAGAGATGCCTTTTTCCTCGCAGATTTGGTCTATCGCCGAAGCGAATGATGATTGGTCCATACCAATTTTGTCAGTGAAGCAAATTTTGAGTAAAATTTTGTTTTACAAAATTTTAAGAAAAATGCAGCTGAACTGTTAAAAAATTGAGTACCCGCCTAAATTTTCGGCCTTGTTCTTGGCGGGCCAGCGGAGAAAGGCAAAGCCGCTTCGCTTTTCTTCGTCGGAATACCAAGACTTTTTCTTTGAAAATTATGGCGGGTAAAGGTTTTGCTACCAAAATTCATTCGCCTATGGTTTTGAATTTTGGGCAAAATCCTTTAAAAAAAGTCCGTTTTCACGGACCCAAAATCTCTCTTATCCACAATCTATCTATAGGCTACCATTACCTCGCTCGCCTGTCAATAAAAAATAAAATAAAGAAAAAAGCCCCGGGTCAAACCGCGGGGCAAAAAAACATTAAAGCCATAACTCAGGCCTATAGCGCTAACTTCTGCGCTTCAATATAAGCCAAGTCAACATAAGGCAGGGCCCAATCTGGCACTTTAACCTCATCGCCAACCTTGACTATTACCAATTCAATCCTCTTGGTCAAATCACCGGAAATGCTTAATTTACGACCGCAAAGCTCACAATTCCGCCATTCGTTAAGCCCTTGAAATTCCGTCCTCTTTATGACCGTATTGCAATTTGGACAGTGATCAATCTTTTCTCTTATATAAGCCATGTCAACCTCCTTTTGAAAGAACGTTTTTATTCCGCTAAACTACTATATCTATTATTATACACCTAAGTAGTTTTTATGTCAACCCCGTAGAAGGCTTTCGCT
This sequence comes from uncultured Candidatus Saccharibacteria bacterium, assembly GCA_964647205.1. GTDB lineage: Bacteria > Patescibacteriota > Minisyncoccia > Portnoybacterales > GWB1-42-6 > CAZYIG01. The sequence goes on from CAZYIG010000080.1 coordinate 2,170, forward strand.
AACTTAGGATTATTGCATAACAAAGCCGACAGGCGAGATCGGACAAGAAAAATATTTTATAGCTAATCATGGTTGAGCCTTTTTACGGGGTCAAGCCTGCTACTTTTTTAAATATTTCCCCACCAGCCAGGAGCTGGACTGAATTTTGCCTCTCTTGCCCACGTTAAAAACCATTTGGCACCCGATTTTTTGGCAAGTGGCTACTTCCGGCACATTATGCTGATGCCGGTCGCCGCCATTGGCAAAAATATCCGGTTTAATTTCTTCTATCACCCGACAGACGCTCACGTCTTTGTCGTTAGGTTTATGCTTAGTTAAGATAACGCGGTCTACCGGTCTTAAAGCCTCCAAAATTTCCTTGCGTTCCGCTTGCGGCATAAAAACGTGCCCTTTTTTCTTTTGCAGCCAATTATCATTATTTAATATCACGACCAATTCATCGCCCATGGCTTTGGCTTCATAAAACATTTCCACATGTCCAATGTGAATTGGATCAAATCCCCCGCTCACCGCCACCACAATTTTCTTTTTTGATTTTGGCATAATTTAGCGTCTTTCCGACATCCGATGTCCCAAATATTGAGCATTTTGAACTCAGGACATCGGATGTCTAAATATTGAATTTAATTTGGCGACTTGCGATGTCCAAAACTCAAAGATACTTTAATATTGGGACATCGCAAGTCAAGAATTTGTTATTAAACAAACTTCCTGTTGTAAAAATTTTCAATAATTTCTTCGGCTTTTTCCAAATCTTCCAAGCAAGTATTAGCATGCCAAAATTTTGCCCGCTCAATTTTGATTTTACAGCTATTATCTTTAACCATTTTGGCCAAAGTCTGCGGCAAACCATACTCTGTTTCGGAAATTTTAACCATCGGCGAGAAAAAAAATCTTTTATCCAGCACATAAGCGCCGGCGCTAATTAAATTATTCGCCGGCTGACTGGATTTTTCAACAATTTGAATTAAATAATCATCATCGTTAATCTCCGCTACTCTAAGGCTTCCGGGGTCATCAACTTCTTTAACCAACATCGCCATTTCGTGCTTAATAATATTTTTTATATCATCGTGATGGTAAAGGTTATCTCCGTTCAGGACGATAAACTTCTTCCGCAAGAGACGCCGAGCTGAATAAACCGCGCCCGCTGTCCCGTCCAGCCTTAATTGCCAGACATAAGATATTTTTTTACCCTGATGCTCCTCGCCAAAATAATCTTTAATTTTATGGCCATTATAGCCAATAACAAAAATAACCTCGTCAATTTCTGACGGTAAATTAGCTAGAATATATTCAAGAATTGCCCGGCCTTTTACTTTTAATAACGGCTTGGGAGTTTCGTGGGTCAAACCACCCATTCGAGTTCCCTTGCCAGCGGCCAAAATCACTGCTTGCATAAATATTTAAACACTTTTTAAATTTTTTCTAGTCATAATAACTGCCAATAGAGAAAGTCCACTAATAACGATTGGGAACCACACCTGAGAAAGCCAAGGAACCGGAATTAGAAAAAGGACATCCGGAGATAACAGCGAAGATGGCCAGCGGACGGTTGCCCAAAGACCGATGTAATAAAAAATATCCCAAACAGCGAAGGCCCAAAGAAACAGAGCGCAACGCTCCCGAAGAGCTTTCGCAGACAAAAAAGCGATGCTCAGAAGCATAATCATTGTAGCCGCTTCCCGAAAAAATTCTACCATCAATAATGCTTGGGGTAACTCGCTGAGAATTTCTGCTTGTTGATAAATACCGGCTGAAAAATTTACTACGTCAGTTAATGTTCCCCCATATCCGGGCAAAAGACCGATTGCGGCACGAAGATAGACCACCACCGATGCCTCAACAAATCCAAAGGCGATACCGAAAAAAGCAGCGGCTATCAAAGTAGTTTTTGAAATTTCCAAGCCCTTTTTTTGCCAAATATAATACAAAATAAAAGGCAAAAAAAATAGAAGATTCACCCACCAAGGCTCGGCAAAGAGTTTAAATTCATTCATAAAAAATAAATTAAACTTTGGTGGACCTAGCCAGAATCGAACTGGCGTTTCGACAACCTGCCTTCGCTAAAATTATAAATAATGGTGGACTTGGCGAGAATCGAACTCGCGTCTCCGCAATGCGAATGCGGCGTATTACCACTATACTACAAGCCCATAAAATAATTTTAGCTTCGGTAAGGCGCAGTGCGAATGCTT
>CAZYIG010000081.1:0-4334 GCA_964647205.1 uncultured Candidatus Saccharibacteria bacterium
CGCCTCAACCACCAACGCGCAAACTAAATTTGGAAATGTTGCGGCTTTTGACGGCGCCGGGGATTATTTGTCATTGGCTGATTCTGACGATTGGAATTTTGGCAGTGGGGATTTTACGATTGATTTTTGGGTGAAGTTTAATAGTACTGCTTCGTATCAGGTTTTTATGAATCGTGGAGGAACCGCTGGCGGCGGTTTGGCCTCTTTGTGGTTTACATATACTTCTTCAAATGTAAACATAGCTCTTTCCAATAATGGTTCGGCGTGGCAACTTGATTATTCAACCGCCTGGAGTCCGGGGACCTCTTCGTGGCATCATGTCGCATTAGTCAGAACCGGCACTACAGTCAAGATTTTCGCCGATGGGGCACAACTTGGAACTGACCAATCCTTTTCGGGTTCGGTTTATAATCCTGGCTCATACAAATCTTTGTTCATAGGAACGCGCTCAGATTCGCCTGGGGATTATCCTTTCAACGGTTACATCGACGAACTCCGCGTTTCCAAAGGCATCGCCCGCTGGACGAGCAATTTCACCCCGCCGACTTCGGCTTATTCTTCCACCATTACGCCAAGCGGCCAGCCGCTGATTTTCCGCACGGCGGCGACCGATGCTTACACTAAACTTTTACTTCACGCGGACGGCACGGGCGCTGCGTTTGTTGACAGCGAATCCATACCCAAAGCCGTTACCGCGGTTGCCGATGCCACCCAGTCCGCTACTCAATCAAAATTCGGCGGCAAGTCCGCCTACTTTGACGGCACCGGGGATTATTTGTCCTTAGCCGACAGCGCGGATTGGGATTTTGGAACAGGCAATTTTACAATAGATTTTTGGGTGTATCCAACGGCACATTCTGTTGGACAATACAGTTTTGCAATCAGGCAAATAGGGAACCCCGGTTTTTATATTTCTGCTGGGGGAGCCAATCAAAAGTTTAGTTTCTACAATTATTCCCTAAGTATTGGTATTGCCGATTCTGCCGATATTCCTATTAACGAATGGAGTCATGTGGCTCTGGTGAGAAATGGAAATACATGGACTTTATATAGAAACGGTACAAGTGTCGGAACCCCTGTAACCAATAGTGGGGCAGCAGGGGATAGTACGGGAGCTATGTATGTCGGAGGAGATCCTGTCAATGGAAGTTATTTCACGGGCTACCTTGACGAACTCCGCATCTCCAAAGGCATCGCCCGCTGGACGAGCAATTTCACTCCGCCAACTTCGGCCTATAGTTCAACGGGAAGCACGGTGATATTTAAGTAATTCGCCGTAAGCGATACCTTGCGAAGTCGGACTTCGCAAGGTATACTAAAACAAAAATATAATGCAAAGAGAAAAACCAGTAAATAATGAAATATACCATGTCTATAATCGGGGAGTAGAGAAAAGAAAAATTTTCTTAACTGAGAATGATTATTTACGTTTTTTGCATGACTTGTATGAATTCAACGATACTGCACCGGCGGTATATTTTCACAAAAAACCTCAGCATTTCAAATCTTGCGAAGTCGGACTTCGCAAGGTGGCGCAAAAAAGAGATCTGTTGGTGGAAATTTATTCTTTTACATTGATGCCCAATCACTTTCATTTGATGCTTAAGCAGATAAGAGAGGGTGGCGTGACTGAATTTATGAGAAAAATTGGCACGGGTTACACAAATTATTTCAATTTGACGCAAGAGAGAGTTGGCTCGTTATTCCAGGGTAAATACAAATCAGTTCGCATTGATAATCACGCACATTTTCTTCATTTGCCTTTTTATATTCATTCAAATCCGCTTTCCTTAGAATTTTCCGATTGGCAGGAAAAGGGGATAGATGCTGATGAAGCAATAAAATTCTTAGAAAGCTACAAATGGTCAAGTTTTTGCGATTATGCGAGTAAGAAAAATTTCCCGTCTGTCATAAGCAAAGATTTCTTGACCGAGATAATTGGGGAACCGACAAAATTTAAAAAAGAATTCAAAAAATGGCTGGATGATTTCGACAAGAACAAGTCAAAAATAGAGCCATATTTATTAGAAAAGTAAATCTTGCGAAGTCCGACTTCGCAAGATTTTACTTCGCAAGATTTTAGCGGCTACCTCGACGAACTCCGCATCAGCAAAGGCTTGGCTCGCTGGACAAGCAATTTCACCCCGCCGACGAGCGCGTACAGTTCAACCGGAAGCCCGGTGATATTTAAGTAATTCGCCGTAAGCGATACCTTGCGAAGTCGGACTTCGCAAGGTATACTAAAACAAAAATATAATGCAAAGAGAAAAACCAGTAAATAATGAAATATACCATGTCTATAATCGGGGAGTAGAGAAAAGAAAAATTTTCTTAACTGAGAATGATTATTTACGTTTTTTGCATGACTTGTATGAATTCAACGATACTGCACCGGCGGTATATTTTCACAAAAAACCTCAGCATTTCAAATCTTGCGAAGTCGGACTTCGCAAGGTGGCGCAAAAAAGAGATCTGTTGGTGGAAATTTATTCTTTTACATTGATGCCCAATCACTTTCATTTGATGCTTAAGCAGATAAGAGAGGGTGGCGTGACTGAATTTATGAGAAAAATTGGCACGGGTTACACAAATTATTTCAATTTGACGCAAGAGAGAGTTGGCTCGTTATTCCAGGGTAAATACAAATCAGTTCGCATTGATAATCACGCACATTTTCTTCATTTGCCTTTTTATATTCATTCAAATCCGCTTTCCTTAGAATTTTCCGATTGGCAGGAAAAGGGGATAGATGCTGATGAAGCAATAAAATTCTTAGAAAGCTACAAATGGTCAAGTTTTTGCGATTATGCGAGTAAGAAAAATTTCCCGTCTGTCATAAGCAAAGATTTCTTGACCGAGATAATTGGGGAACCGACAAAATTTAAAAAAGAATTCAAAAAATGGCTGGATGATTTCGACAAGAACAAGTCAAAAATAGAGCCATATTTATTAGAAAAGTAAATCTTGCGAAGTCCGACTTCGCAAGATTTTACTTCGCAAGATTTTAGCGGCTACCTCGACGAACTCCGCATCAGCAAAGGCTTGGCTCGCTGGACAAGCAATTTCACCCCGCCGACGAGCGCGTATTCTTCCACCGGCAGTACGGTGATATTGAAATAAAAATATAAATTCTAATATCTAAATCCTAAATCCTAAACAAATTCAAATGACCGAAATACAAAATCCAAAACAATATAATTTAGAAAGCAGGACTTCTGAATTTGCTAAAAAGGTCAGGGAATTTGTTAAAAAACTGCCGAGAACAATTTCCAACATAGAAGACGGTAAGCAAGTGATAAGATCATCGGGATCTGTGGGAGCTAATTATATAGAAGCCAATGAATCATTGAGCAAAAAAGATTTTGTCATGAGAGTGAAAATTTGCCGCAAAGAAGCCAAAGAAACTATTTACTGGTTAAAATTGGCAGATGTAAATAATATTATTAATTTAGAAAACGAAAGAAAAGAGTTAATCAGAGAAGCAACCGAGTTAATGAAAATATTCGGTTCGATACTTGAAAAATGCAAATAATATTTGTTTTGGATTTAAAAAATTTGAATTTTGAAATTGTTTAGAATTTAGATGTTAGAATTTAGAGTTTAAAAATAATTATGAAAAAAAACGATAAATCACTGGCAATCTTTAAGGGCAGGCAAATCAGAAAAATCATTCACAATAACGAGTGGTGGTTCTCGGTCATTGATATTATCGGGGTCTTGACCGGTTCGGATAGGGCGAGAAAGTATTGGAGCGATTTGAAGAAAAAACTGGTAGATGAGGGCTATATTGAAGTGTCCGAAAAAATCGGACAGTTGAAAATGGAAGCTCCGGATGGCAAAATGCGTGAGACTGACTGCGCCAACACGGAAACTATGTTGCGTATTATTCAGTCTATTCCCTCGCCTAAAGTTGAGCCGCTGAAGCGTTGGCTGGCGCGCGTGGGCTATGAAAGAGTGCAAGAAATAGAAAATCCCGAATTGGCTATGGACCGGATGAAAGCGCTGTATGAGAAGAAGGGCTATCCCAAGGAATGGGTTGATAAAAGGAGCCGCGGCATCGCGGTGCGCCACAGTTTAACGGACGAGTGGAAAAATCGAGGCGTGAAAAACACTATGGAATACGCGATTTTGACTAATGAGATAATGGAAAGCGCGTTTGATTTGAAAGTTGATGATTATAAGAAGTTAAAAGGCCTGGCGCGGGAAAATCTGCGCGACCATATGGACGACATGGAGTTGATTTTAACCATGCTGGGCGAAGCCACGACCACCAGATTTACCAAAGACAGGGATTCAAGAGGTTTTAGCCCGCTCCAAAAAGACGCCCGCGACGG
>CAZYIG010000082.1:0-4304 GCA_964647205.1 uncultured Candidatus Saccharibacteria bacterium
TAATATTGTTACGTTTATCTTTAATTATTACAAAATGGCTCAGGCCGTTCAGATTCAAAAAGGAGAAGTAATATTGAGGTTCGATAAAGCGTCTTTTGCCTATGGGCGCAATAAGCCGATTTTAAATGAGGTGGATTTTTCCGTCAGGCAAGGATCGAAAATAACATTGATGGGACAAAACGGCGCCGGCAAGAGCACCATTTTCAATCTCATTATGGGAATGATCGAGCCGGAGTCGGGGCACGTTCACCGCGCTGCTAGAATTACCGTGGCGGCGGCAAAACAGATCATTTCCCAGGATCAATTTAATTTAACAATCCGCGAGTTTTTCCAGAGTTGTTTTAAAGAAAAAACATATGACATTGATCCCCGGATCGATGAGGCGCTTGAGATTGTGAATCTTGCTGCTCCGCATGACAAGATTATCAAATCGTTTTCCGGAGGCCAGCAGGCCAGGCTTTTATTGGCGTCCGCCCTCATCCAGAATCCCGATTTGCTTCTGCTTGACGAACCGACCAATAATCTTGATAAAGACGGGATCAAGCATTTGACCCAGTTTCTTATTGATTACAAAAAGACATGCATTGTTATTTCCCATGACGCCGGTTTCCTTAATGCTTTTACCGAAGGCGTTTTGTATCTGGACATATTCACCCGCAAGGTTGAATGGTATGTCGGCAACTATTTTGATCTGTTGGCCGAACTTCTGGCCCGGATTGAAAAAGAGAATAAGAAAAACGCGCAACTGGAAAAGATAATCCGGGCAAAAAAAGAAAAAGCGAATTATTTCGCCAAGAAAGGAGGACAACTGCGTTTTGTGGCAAAAAGAATGAGGCAGAAAGCCCAAGCCATGGAGGAAGCAAAGGTTGATATACGAAGAGAGGATAAGATCATCCGGCCGTTCGTTATTCCCTCGCAGCAGGATATCGGCGGAGAAATCTTAAGCATTGCTTCTTTCTCAGTGATAAAAAACCACAAGCTGGTGACGCGCAAGACCAATATTTCTTTAAGAAAGAATCAGCATTTGCTTCTCCGGGGCCCGAACGGCATTGGCAAAAGCACTCTGCTCGAATCTTTGGCCCTGGGAAAAACAAAAGGCGCTAAGATAAACCCAGATGTCAAGCTCGGATATTACCGCCAGGATTTTTCCACTCTTAATCTTGAAGATACCGTCTATGATTCGCTTGATGCTGTTGCCGGAGAGCATACTGAAGAAAATATCCGCTCTATTGCCGCCGGATTTTTAATAACCAACGATTTGATATATGCTAAAATAGGCAGGTTGTCCGAAGGCCAAAAGGGCTTGGTGTCTTTTGCCAGGCTTATGCTGCAACAACCCGGGCTTCTTATCCTGGACGAGCCTACTAATCATATTAATTTCCGGCATTTGCCAATTATCGCATCCGCGCTTGATAAATATGACGGGGCGATGATTCTGGTCAGCCACGTTCCTGAATTCGTTGAACAGATCCGTATCGATGAGATTCTTGACTTAGAAAAATAATTCCTTCCTATGAAATATAATAAATCCAGCATAGTCTATCCGGAAGTACGCATTACAGATGTATTCTTTTTCTTTTGGCAAGTAATACGCCAGCGCTGGATTTCGCTGTTTTTAGTCATATCCGGAGTTATTGCCGCCAGCATTTTTGAGGTTATCATCCCGGTTTATTATAAGCATTTTTTTGACATTCTTTCTTCGGGACAGAGTAAGGAGATTATCGCTCCCCAGCTTTTTCATACTATTTTCATTATCTTAATCCTAGGCGGTTTCGTTTGGATATGCTGGCGTATCGGGTCGTTTGCCAATATTCATTTCGAGGCAAAAACAATGGCCGGATTAAGGCAGCAGGCTTATGATTATCTGACATACCATTCATACAGTTTTTTCATTAATAATTTTACGGGAGCTTTGGTCCAGCGGATCGGGCGCTACGCCAGAGCCTTTGAGCGCATTACTGACCGTATTGTTTGGGACCTCTTATCTCTCCTGGTCCGCATCATCGGAATTACCATTATTACCTGGGCGATCAAACCGGCTCTTTCTATCTTGATTATCGGCTGGACGATTCTGTATCTGGCCATAAATTATTTTTATTCAACCTGGAGGCTGAAATACAGCATTAAAATGGCGGCGGCGGATTCGCGGACAACGGCAACGCTTTCTGACGCTATCGCCAATCAGAACAATATAGATGTTTTCTGGCGCCACAAAGAAGAATCTGCCCGGTGCAAAGAAGTGACAGAAGATCAGGCAAAGATAACTCTTTCAAACTGGAATACCGATGCCGGGCTTGATTCCATCCAAGGGGCGCTCATTGTCCTGATAGAGTTTTTTATCTTCTATTTTTCTATTTATTATTGGCAGCAAGGCATAGTAATGCTTGGCACTTTTGTGCTCATCCAGTTATATATTATGGGGCTTGGTTCCAGGTTATGGGGTTTCAGCCGCATTATCCGCGATTTTTACGAAAGCTACGCCGACGCAAAAGAAATGGTGGAGATTATGAAGCTGCCGCATGAAATCAAGGATACGCCATTGGCAAAGCCTCTCAATATTTCCTCGAGCGAGATAGTTTTTGAAGATGTAAGTTTTTCTTTTAACAAGACCCGGCAGGTATTGAAGAAGATAAACTTGAAAATCAGCTCGGGCGAGAAGGTGGCTATTATCGGCCCTTCGGGAGCCGGAAAAACAACCATCATCAGATTAATGCTGCGTTTTTATGATTTAACCAGCGGCAAGATTACCATCAACAAACAGAACATTCATCAGGTGACATTAGAAAGCTTGAGAGGGAATATAAGTCTTGTGCCGCAAGACCCTTTGCTTTTCCACCGGACGATTATGGAAAATATAGGATACGGCAAACCGTCGGCAACGGAAGAAGAAATTATTGAAGCCGCGCGCCTGGCCCATTGCGATGAGTTTGTTGAATATCTGCCGGATAAATATAACACTTATGTGGGCGATCGGGGCATTAAGCTTTCCGGCGGAGAACGGCAGCGCGTTGCCATCGCCCGCGCCATTCTTAAGAATTCTCCGATATTGATTTTAGACGAAGCCACCTCTAATCTTGATTCTCATTCTGAAGGTTTGATTCAAAATGCCCTTGATATTCTCATGAAGGGCAAGACGGTTATCGTCATTGCTCATCGCCTTTCCACTATCAGAAGAATGAATAGAATCGTGGTCATAAAAAACGGTTCAGTCCTTGAGGAGGGCGCTCACGAAGATTTGATCAAAAAAGAAAATAGCCTGTATGCCAAGCTTTGGAATATCCAAGCCGGCGGTTTCTTGGCAAAATAAAATTTGATATAATAAGATTAATAATAGAATATTAAAGTAGAGTCAATGTTATTTTTTACATTGACAAAAGTAAAAGGTCGTTAAGTAAAGCATAATAAGAGAAGTATTCAATATGACCAAGAAAATAATTATTTTAATAATAATCATAGGCGCGCTTGGCGGTTTCGGGTTTGTCATTTATAACCAATTCTTTTTAAAGAATGGCAACGGCCAAGAATCAGGAAGGCTTGGCGAGATAAAAAAGAAGGGAGAGATTATTATCGGTACCGACGCCACTTATCCGCCCATGGAAAGTCTGGACGAACAGGGAAACTTTTTTGGCATGGATGTGGATATAGCTAAGGAGATTGCTTCAGATCTCGGCGTTGAAGCAAAATTCAAGAATGTTATCTGGGAAGAAATTTTTGGCGCGGTCAAGAACGGAGAAGTGGATATGATCATATCTGCTATTACTATTACCAAGGAAAGAACGGAGATCCTGGCCTTTTCCGATCCATATTTTAATGCCGGACAGGTGATTGTCAGCACGAAAGATAAAGAGGGGATTATCAACGGGCCAGAGAATTTGAAGGAATACAAGGTGGGGGTTCAGGCCGGAACCACCAGCGAAGAAGAAGCGAAAAAATATGCCGCTAATCCGTCTTTGGTGAACGCTTACGAGAATTATGATTTAGCCAAAGAAGATCTGCTTGAGGGAAAGATCGATGCCATTATTATCGATTACCCGGCCGCGGTTGGGATGATCGCCAAAGAAAAAAGATTGCAAATAGCAGGAGGGATCTTTACCCAGGAGTTTTACGGAATTGCCACCCAGAAAAATCAGCCAGAATTGCTCTCGCAGATTAATAAAAGCGTCAGGCGGCTGAAGCAGGAGGGAAATCTCAAGACAATAGAAGAAAAGTGGTTAGGCCAATAAGGCGCTATGAAATTTAAACCCAATCTTCAATTCAAGCTGCTTGTTGTTGTTTCTTTGGTTATTGTTTTAACCCTCTCGTTT
>CAZYIG010000083.1:0-4262 GCA_964647205.1 uncultured Candidatus Saccharibacteria bacterium
GCTATTGGACAGTTTTTTAAACAGCAAAGCCTGGGATTAAAATATCTGGGCGAAAGTCCGCTGGCGCCCAATATTGATGGAGTGGCAAAAATCGTGGTGGATGGAGCTAAAATTATTCGGGCTTACGGTTTGACGCCGCATCCTAATATTCTGGCGACCATTCTGATTATAGCGATTTTTGGACTAACCTGGTTATTTTTGCAAAAAAATTCAAAAAGAGATTTCTATTTTTTCTCGATGATTTTTGCCATTATTTTGCTGGCCTTATTTTTCACTTTTTCTCGTTCGGTTATAACGGTTGGCGGCGCACTTTTTATTTTTTGGTTATTCTCTTCATGGCGTAAGAGAGAGCTTAGGAAAAAAGTCACGTTTATTTTTTTGCTGCTAGTAATTGGTTATGCCCTTTTGGTTTCTTATTATTGGCCGCTTTACGCCAATCGTTTTAGCGCGGATAATCTAATTAATAGTCAGTCGGCGAATTTGCGGGTTTATTATAATCAGGTCGCGGTTGATTTAATTTCTTCTAGTCCGCTACTGGGTATTGGCCAAGGAAATTTTGTTAATAATTTTAGCCAATATTATCCGTCGCTGGAAAATTGGGTCTTCCAGCCGGTCCATAATATTTATCTTTTGATTGCTAGCGAGACCGGACTGATTGGTTTGTCTCTCTTCTCCTTTTTTCTGTTTCTGATTTTTAGGAGGGCACTTAAAGATAGGCGCTTGGCAATGGAAAATTGCTTTATTTGTATATATTGTTTTATAATGCTGGTTGGCTTGGCCGATCACTTTTGGTGGGATCTTCAGCAGGGACAAATTTTATTTTGGTTGATGCTAGGATTTTTTAGCGCCCATAGTTCAATGGATAGAGCGTAAGCCTCCGAAGCTTAAGATTGAGGTTCGACTCCTCATGGGCGCACTAAATTAATAATAAAATAAAAATTATGAAAAACATTATTAAATACTTTTCAGAGATTTTTATGTTAAAAAGAGTCAAGCGGAACGGTTGGAAGTTGGCTGGTGTTCCGATGTCGCTTTGCGAAACTATTGGCGAACATGAAATAGTGATGGCCAAAATTGCTTATGTTTTAGGTGAGATGGAGGGACTAGATCCGGAAAAGTGCGCCTTGATTGCTTTATTTCATGATGACGGTGAGATCAGAATCGAGGATCAAACTAAGATCGCCTCAAGATATATCGTTAAAGGAGGAGCCGAAATGAATGCTTTAAAAGATCAGGTGGCTAATTTACCTCAAGGGCTCGGAGAAAAGATTGTTTCTTTGGTTTCTCAAGAGGAAAAAAGAAACACTAGAGAAGGAATCGTTGTGAAGGATGCTGATTGGTTGGAAGTTGCCTTGCAAGCTAAAATTTATTTAGAGCAAGGGTTCATGGGCTGCCAAGATTGGATTGATAACGTAGAAAAAGCCTTGGAAACAAAATCGGCTAAAGAAATTTTAGCTGAGATAAAAAAAGAAGAAGATTTTGTTAATTGTTGGTGGAGAGGATTGAAAAGCATGACGTATAAAAAATTGGAAAAGAAGAGATAGCTTTTCAAACATTTTTTACCATATACTCATCTTCCGGTTTATATCCCAGTTTTTTATAATATTCGCGCACGCCCACGCCGGAAATGACGGCGATTTTTTTTAGCCGTGTTTCTTCCTTAACAATTTTTTCTGCGGCAGTCATTAATCTTTTACCGAGGCCAATATGCTGAGCGGCGGAATCAGTTTTTGGTTTTTGGTTTTTGGTTTTTATGTTAATCAGCTGGCCATAGGTATGCAATTCGCGAATTAGAGCGGCTCCTTGTAGCACAGGCAGTATCTCGGTATTTTGAGAATTAATTCGCAAGCGCAGTAGAGCGTAAAGTTTTTTCTGGTCTGGACTGGCAAATGATAAAAATATTTCCTGGCCGTCGGAAGCGGGATAATCGTGGCGGAAAAATTTAATTTTATCTTTAATTGAATATTGCCCGCGAATTTCCCGGCAGCGAATGCATTGGCATTGCTTGGTGCCGAGATTATTAATTAATTGACGCAGATTACTGGTTTTGCTGCCGGCCACAATATCGTCGGCCGGAATATCGCGGATTATTCGTTGGATTCGCACGTAGGGCGGAATATTTTTTTTGATTGCCAAGAGCAAAGAAACTAATTGTTTTTCGGTGTAGGGCCGATATTTTTTAGCTTGCCATAGAGTATAAAGTTGGGCAGTTTTTAGCACGGCGCAAGGATAAATTTTTAAAAGATCGGGTTGAAAATCTGGATTGGAAAAGAGTTCAATAAACATTTGCCGGTCGCGCAAGATGCTCGAACCGGGCAAGTTAAGCATCATGTGGTAGTTGATTTTAAAGCCGGCATTTTTCAATAATTTAGTGGCAGCAATGGTTTGAATAACGGTATGGCCGCGTTGATTTTTTTTAAGGACGTCATCATAAACAGTTTGGGCGCCAAGCTCAACCCGGGTGCAGCCCAGGTCGCGCATTTTTTTTATTTCTTCCAAATTAATGTAGTCTGGCCGAGTTTCTAATGTTATTCCAATAATGCGGTGCTTGGCTGTTTCGTTTTTCCACTGCTCTTTTTTCAGTAATTTTTGTAAATTTTGCTTGTCCGCCGAAGTCTTGGCGAAGGCGGAGGATTTAGCCGGGAACTCATTTACGGCTTTGTGGCATTCTTTAATAAACCAATATTGATAGCTTTCCGGATAGGCGCTCCAAGTGCCGCCCAGCACAATCAATTCAAGTTTATCAATCGGATGGCCGTTGTCAGCGAGCGCTTTTAGACGGACAGTCACTTGGGTATACGGATCGAATTTAGTTAAAAAAGCGCGATGAGCCGCGGGTTCATTTTTTAAGTAACTTTTGGGCATGCCCGGTTCTTTTGGACAAAAAATACATTGGCCGGGACAAGGATAGGGGCGAGTTAAAACGGTAATAACCGCCACGCCAGAGAGGGTGCGGATTTGCCGGCGGCGAAGCAAATTCTCAATTTTGGCGCTTTGATTAATGGTTTTATTTTTTACCAAATTATGATAAGCTTTAATCAGATGAGAGTTAGTAACAAATTGATGGCGGAATTTTTTTGCCGCCTTCCTTTTAAGTCTAGCCAAAAAAGAGGGCGAAATGTCACCCTTTTTGTTTAAGGCAATAATTATATTTTCTAAAATTATGGATTTTAATGAGGCCATAAAAATAATGGAGATTAACCGGCAATTTTATGATTTGATGGCCGAAGAATTCTCTCAAACTCGTTCAGCCATTTGGGAAGAGTTTAAATCACTTAGCGAATATTTTCAAGGCGGCGGACAAGTTTTGGATTTGGGATGTGGTAATGGTCGCTTTTATGATTTAGTTGTTGGGAAAAACGAAGAGATAAAATATTTTGGGGTTGATAATTCTGAAAAACTTTTGAAAATAGCCAGAGAACGTTATCCCCAGGGGCAATTTATTCTAAACGATGGATTAAAATTACCATTTACCGAGAACTTTTTCCATAAAATCCTGTGCATCGCAGTGCTGCACCATTTACCCGGATATGAATTACGGCGGGAATTTTTGCGGGAAGCCTATCGGGTAATGGAGCCGGGGGGCGTAATGGTCATGACGACCTGGTATCTTTGGCAAACTCAGATGCATTGGCCGTTACTTCTAAAGTATGCTTGCTTAAAATTGATTGGCAAATCAAAACTGGACTGGAGCGATTTTTATAAACCTTGGGGAGACAAGGGATTGAGATTTTTTCATAATTTTACTTCGAAAGAGTTGCGTGAGAATTTAGAAGAAGTGGGATTTAAAATCGAAAGTATCGGCATTCTAACCCGGCGGAGTGGCGAAAAGAATTTGGTGGCGATTGTGAGGAAATAATACTTTTGCTGCTTTTTTGACGGCAAAAAAGCAGCGCCGCGCCTGCCAAACAAAGCCAAGCTAAGCTTGGCCAAAGCCGATAATGATTAGCTGGAATGATACTGCAAGATGCCCAAAAGCATAAAACAATATAATACCAAGTAATCAGCTTTGGTTATCGGCGGGCACGGTCGGCTATGCGTGATAGCATAAAGTCTTGTACCAGCCGCTCCTTGTGTCTCGCCGCCTCACCCAATCTTAAATATAACAAAGAGACGGAGGCGTCTGCCCGCCCGCAACGCCTGAGCATAGCGATGGCGGGCGCGGCGACACATTTTTCTCCAGCGGCTAGCCTCGCTTGAATGAAATGCTTGAGCGTTTTGAAATCAACTAACTCTCTTTAAATTTCACACAGAAAAGCAAG
>CAZYIG010000084.1:0-1338 GCA_964647205.1 uncultured Candidatus Saccharibacteria bacterium
AGGGCTATTATTAGCTTTAAATACGTTTGCCGCTTTTTTGTCGCCAAAAAAGCGGCGGAAAAAACCGCCGCACGACGATAAAGTTTTGATAAAATCGGATTCGCTCGTCTAAAATCGCTATCCACAACGCCCCGACCTGACGGTCGGGGCCCCACCACAGCACGCGATTTTTACGTCTCGCTCATCTCGATTTCGTTCTAAAGTTTTTCGTATGCGCGGGAGAGATAAGAAAGGAAACAAAAAACACCTCAAGCGAGTGAGGTTGAAAAAAGAGAAGGTTTTGCTATTATCAAAATAGCGGCGCAAAGAGGAAGGCCACCATGCTGAAAATAACGACAGAAGCAACGATGACCCAAAAAATGCGAACAGTTTTTTTGTGGCGGGTGAGATCCATAAGAGAAGTGACTAAGTGATTAAGTAGCTAAGAAAACACTTTTATATTTTAGCAAAATAAATGGCAGAGAACAAGATTAAAAAAATATTATATTCGCGGTGGTTTATTTTCTTGTTATTGCTAGCTTTTATCTGGCTGGGACTAGTTCTGGTTAAAGCGGTTTATAAAAAATATCAGCTAAACCAAGAAATTGAATCGCTCAAAATTGAAATTGAAAAAAGTGATAAAAAAAATCAAGAGCTGGCCAGTTTAATTGATTATCTGGGCAGCCAGGATGCGCTGGAAAAAGAAGCCCGGGAGAAGTTGAATCTAAAAAAAGAAGGGGAGAGCGTATTGATGGTTTCTGAAACAAACTTGGCAAAAGAATTAGCTGATTCTTCGGGTCAAGGATTAGCAGTTGGTGCCGAAGAAAAATTAGTCTCGGAAAACAATTTAGTTAAATGGTGGAAGTTTTTCTTTAAACGATAGTTATTTTGATCTTTATAGTTATTTTGATCTTTGCGGGATTAGTATAGTGGTAATACGTCTGCTTCCCAAGCAGAATACGCGAGTCCGATTCTCGTATCCCGCTCACTTTGGCGGACAAGCAAGGTCGAAACGAGGGTTCTAGGTTCTTTAGCCTACGAAGTCTTGACGAAGCAGGCTATTTACCAGCTTATAAATTAAATTTTTTAATAAAAAGAACAAGAGCTGTTGGCTCTTTTCTTTTTATTAAAAAAATGATAAAATAAGGCTGAAAATTGAGGCAAGCCACCTTAGCTCCCGTCCTAGAGGGCGAGGCTCGCCCCGTTTTGCGGGGTGGCAGTTTGCCCCGAGGGCCACTTTAGCTTCCCGTAAAGTCGCTTGTAGCGACCACGGGACAAGCAGTTGCCCCGTTAAATATTTTGCCAGCGTAGCTCAGTTAGTACCTGCCTGCCGGCAGGCAGGGGGCAGGCGCTTAGCCC
>CAZYIG010000084.1:1348-4213 GCA_964647205.1 uncultured Candidatus Saccharibacteria bacterium
CGGTTCGATTCCGACCATCGGCTCCAGGCATTGGCGGGCAAATAAGCGTTAGGTCGCCCCGCAACTGCGGGGCCTCCGGCTCCGATTGGATAAACCTTAGCAAAGTAATCCAGAATTTTTTAAAGAAGACAAATGATTAAAGCCATACTTTTAGATTGGGGAAAAACTTTTAGCCCGGGCTATAAAAATGTTGAGAAAGAATTAGACCAAATTCTAATTCCTTGTGGTTTAAAATGGTCAGAACTTTATCCTTGCTGGAAAAATTTTTATTATTTGCGGACGCGGGGGCGCCTAAAAAATGATGAAGAAATGTTTTCTCAGATCCGGCAGATTATGGGAAAAGATATTCCAGCCGAGAAAATTAAAAATGTATTAATTGATTCCTATTTGGTTCCTCAAGAAAATATTGAGGTAATCAAGCGTTTGAGAAATAATTATAAAATTTGTTTAATTTCCAATCATATTGAGGAATGGTTGCGAGAATTTTTGGAAAAATACGAGTTGGATAAATTATTTGATTCCATTATTCTTCCTTCAGCTGTGGGAATAAAGAAACCAAACGCCGAAGCTTATTTCATGGCTTTAAGCTCGTTGAGTCTTAAGCCAGCGGAAACGATTTTTGTTAGCGACGAATTAACCGATGACTTGATTTCGGCTAAAGGTTGCGGTATCAAAACAGTTTGGTATCTGCCCGACCCGGAAAATCCTAAAAAACAGCGGGAAATAGAGATTTCAAAAATTTTTCAGCCAGACGTGATTATTAAAGAATTCATTGAAATTGAAAAAATAGTTGAAGAATTAGATCAATAAAATGGAAAAACCAGGATATAAATTAAAAGAATTAATCGAACGCCTCCAAAAGATGACGGACTGTCTTTGACTTGATTGCCAAGGGTCATAAAATAAAAGGCATTGAGACGCAGATGGCGGATGTGGCTTTTTGGCAAGATCATGCCAAAGCAGCCCAACTTAGTCAGGAGCTAAGCGAACTAAAAAGCGAAAAAGAAAAATGGGACGAGATAAATTTGCGAGTTAGCTTGGCAGAAGAAGAATTAAAAAGTTTAGAAGCGGGAGCGAACCCAGAAAAGGAAAAAAACTTTGAAGAAGAAATGCACTGGTTGGAGCAGGAAGTGACTAGCGAGGAGAAAAAAACTTTTTTTTCGTTCCCTTATGCCAAAAGCAACGCTTGGCTGTCAATCTATAGCGGGGCGGGTGGGACCGAGGCTCAAGATTGGGCGCAAATGTTGCTTCGGATGTATCAGCGTTATGGCGAACGAGCTGGCTTTAAAGTAAAATTATTACATCAACACGAAGGGCAAGAAGCAGGAATTAAGAGTGCCACAATTGGGATTAAAGGAACTTATGCTTACGGTTATTTTAAAAACGAATCTGGCGTTCATCGCCTAGTTCGCTTGTCGCCGTTTAATGCCAATAATTTACGGCACACCTCTTTTGCTCTAGTTGAAGTTTTGCCGGAAATGGAAGAATTGAGTAATATTGAAATCAAGCCAGAAGATTTAAGAGTAGACAAATATCGCTCATCGGGTCCGGGCGGACAGAATGTTAATAAGCTAGAAACAGCAGTTCGCTTAACCCACCTTCCTTCGGGTCTAGTGGTGGCAGCTCAAAGCGAACGGTCACAGAGCGCCAATTATGAGCAGGCCATGAAACTGCTGGCCAGCCGGTTAAATCAATTGGCGCTTAAAAAACAACGGCAAGAAGTGGATAGCTTAAAAGGAGAAATTCAAGGCGGGGAAGGCACGGCGGAGTGGGGGTCGCAAATCAGAAATTATGTTCTGCATCCATATAAATTAGTGAAGGATTTGCGCACCGGCGTTGAATCAACCGCCCCGGAGAGAGTGCTGGATGGGGAACTAGAAGAATTCATTGAAGCGGAGATTAAGATTAAATAAACAATTAACAATTAAACATAATAATATAGTGCGATTAATTCTATTCCAGATTGTTTGATTGTTTCTTTGTTAAAATGTTAAAATGACCTTATGATTGTCTTTCAAAAGGTTTCCAAAATTTATAACGGCTACACGGCTTTAAATAACGTTGATATCACAATTAAAGCGAAGGAATTCATTTCGCTAGCCGGGCCATCGGGCGCCGGTAAGTCTACTTTGCTTAAATTGTTAATTGGCGAACTTCAGCCTAGCCGGGGCAAGGTTTTTTTAGACAAACAGAACGTTCATTTGCTGAAAGGAAGCGAGATGCCGATTTTACGCCGTAAGATCGGAATGGTTTTTCAAGATTTTCGGTTATTATCGGACCGAACGGCTTATGAAAACGTGGCTTTCGCGATGGAAGTTGTTGGGGCGACGGTTCAGGAAATAAACCAAGACGTGCCGCAACTTTTGGAGTTGGTTGGTTTGACCGAGAAAGCAACGCAGTTTCCTTATCAACTTTCCGGCGGTGAGCGCCAGCGGGTAGCCATTGCCCGGGCATTAATTCATCGTCCATCAGTCATTCTAGCGGACGAACCAACGGGAAATCTGGATTTATTAAATTCTTGGGACGTTATCCGACTTTTGCTTAAAATCAATGAGCTTGGCACGACTGTTATTTTGGCCACGCACGACCGAGAAATCATTAATAATCTTAGCCGGCGGGTAATAACCTTGGATAAGGGAAGAGTCATTAGGGATGAGGAGAATGGGAGATATATTTTGTAATTTCAAATGTCAAATGTCAAATGACTAATGACCAATCAAATCCTAAATCCAAATGTCAAAAATGATTTTTTTGGATTTTGAGCTTTGACATTGATTTGTCATTGGAAATTCGTCATTAGGATTTAAATTTTTATGCTCAGAACAACCGTTTGGCGAATATTAAAATCAGGCTGGCAAAGCTTTG
>CAZYIG010000085.1:0-1821 GCA_964647205.1 uncultured Candidatus Saccharibacteria bacterium
ATTAAGGATGGTTCCTTTACCAATCGTGGCTTAATGCTCCAGAAAATAGGGGGTCTGTCTCGCCACTTCGTAGCTTTAGCGAAGGATGGGGTTATTCCAGGTCTTCTACTTTCTGAAACGTTGAGAATCCTATCCGAGTTCATCGAAAAATAAGCATTGTCACGGAAGTAACAATGCTTGAAATTTCGTCACTCGCCCCAGATGAAAATAAATTTTCGCCTGAGGGCTCTCTAGGAATTATAAAAGTGGTGGATTCAGATAGGGAAAGTTCTTAAACAAAAATTATATAAACCCGCCGCCGAGGGTGATATCGGGGAAGGAGGAAGAGAATGAAAGCTTCTTGCAAAATAACTTTGTCGGTCGTATTGATTATATGCATGGTATCGGCAGTCGGATTTATAGCCTGGTATTAGGACAAAGCAATCAGTCGGGGTGAGCTTATCGTTCTATATCCGACCAGTGGATGTTTTGCTCCGGGCCCGGTCTTTGTTCAGAAACAGGAGAGGCGGATTATCGACAAGACTTCTGTTTTTCCCGTCACTCTCTGGGAGAGCGAGGATGGCCAGGTCTATTCGCGGCACGAGATGATTGTCTATCGGGCATACATTATTGCAAGCATCCCCGCCAACGCTGAAGAAGAGGCGTTTTTTCGGCAACATTTTCCGATTTGACTATAATATATACGGATCGAGCAGACCAACTGCTCCCGCTTGGAACTCCAAGCGGTTTTTTATTTGTCTGGGGTATTGACAAGGGGGCCTATCTAATAATAAAATGATTTTAGCAGTCGCACCATAGGACTGCTAATTTGTATAATACAATATAAGTGTCATTCTGAGCGAAGCGAAGAATCTAGAGATCCTTCGGCCTGTGGCCTCAGGATGACAGATAAAAAAAGAACAGCCATGCAGGAACGACGCAAGAAAATTTTAAAAGCAGTCGTCCGGGAATATCAAAAAACGGGCCAACCAGTGGCTTCGCAGCTTTTGCTTGAGCGGTATCATTTTGATTTCAGCCCGGCCACGGTGCGGGCGGAAATGCTGGAGCTAGACGAAGAAGGTTATCTGCGACAGCCCCATACTTCAGCCGGTCGCGTGCCAACGGATAAGGCCTGGCGACTGTTAGTAAATGAATATATTGATGAAGATTTGATACGAAATGAAAAGGCGGTAGTTCGGCAGAAGATAGATAACTGGCAAGAAGAATCATCCAAAGAAACAGCCCAATTTTTATCGGAATGCACCAGGAGTCTGGGAATCTCAGTTTCATTCGGCCAATTAATGGATTTTCATGGAAGCGGTTTTCGCTGGCTGGTGGATGAGCCGGAATTTGAAGAGGATGAGTTAAAAAATATTTTAAAATGTTTTGATTCTCTAGAGGGAGAATTTAATAAATTTTTTGGCGACTTAGAGGATGAAGTAGCAATTTTTATTGGACACGAAAATCCAATCAAGCAATTACGCCAGTGTAGCTTGATGGTTTCTGGCTTTGAGAAAGACGGTGAGCGCGGGGTATTGGGAATTTTGGGGCCCAAACGCATGAACTATCAGAAAAATAAATTTGTGTTAGAGGAGACGAGGAAAAAAATAAAAAGTAAAAGATAGCTATTTGCCGCTTTTTTGGCGGCAAAAAAGCGGCGGAAAAAACCGCCGCGCGACGATAAAATTTTGAAAAATTCTCGGATTCGCCTCGCTAAAATCGCTATGCACGGCGCTTCGCGCCCCGACCACAGCACGCGATTCTAAACGCTCGGCTCACCCAGAATTTGGACAAAATTTTTCGTATGCGCGGAAAGAAAATCAATATATGGACAAAGAAGAA
>CAZYIG010000085.1:1831-4206 GCA_964647205.1 uncultured Candidatus Saccharibacteria bacterium
AAAGCAGCGCGGTTGATATAAAGGAAAAATTAAAAAAATTAAAAGAAAAGCTAGAGCAATGTCAGCAGGAAAAACAGGATAATTTAACGGGTTGGCAGCGCTCTCAAGCCGATTTTATAAATTACCGTCGGCGGCAGGAAGAACAGATGAGTGAGTGGGCAAAAATGTTTGGCGAAGGACTTTTGCGAGACATTCTGCCGGTGTTGGATACGCTAGACGCTTCAATTGCCCATAGTGGCCAGTCAGAAAATGGCCTAGTTAGCGTAAGAGATCAATTAATAAAGATTTTAGCCAAGCACGGTTTGACGGAAATGAAATCAATTGGCGAAAAATTTAACCCGGAATATCACGAAGCGATTGAGCAGGTAGAGGGCGGAGAAGAAGGAAGTATAGCCGAAGAGGTGCAAAAGGGATACCTTCTCAATGGGAAAGTGATGCGGGTAGCGAAAGTGAAAGTAAATAAATAAATTTTTTTAAACTCTAAATTCGAAATCCTAAATTCTAAACAATTTCAAAATCCAAATATCAAATTTCCAAAACGGTTTTGAATTTTGGTCATTATAATTTGTTTAGAGTTTAGATATTAGGATTTAGGTATTATATAAAGTTATGTCAAAAATTATCGGTATAGACTTGGGGACATCAAATTCAGCGGCCGCAGTGGTAGAGGGCGGCAAGGCCATGATTATTCCATCGGCCGAAGGGACAACTGTTGGCGGCAAAGCCTTTCCATCATATGTTGCTTTTGCCAAAGATGGTCAACTGTTGGTTGGTGAGCCAGCGAGGCGTCAAGCAGTGACTAATCCCGAGCGCACCATTTTAGCAATTAAGCGGAAAATGGGTACAAACGAAAAGATTAAGGTAGGCGATAAAGAATATACGCCGCAGCAGATTTCGGCTTATATTTTGCAGAAGATTAAAAAGGACGCGGAAGCTTATCTGGGCGCGCGGATTGAGAAGGCGGTCATTACTGTGCCGGCTTATTTTAACGATGCTCAACGCCAAGCGACTAAAGACGCGGGACAAATTGCCGGACTAGAAGTGATCAGAATAATTAATGAACCGACAGCAGCCGCTTTGGCTTACGGAATTGATAAAGCCGGCAAGGAAGAGAAAATTTTGGTTTTTGATTTTGGCGGTGGAACGCTGGATGTAACTATCATGGATTTTGGCGGTGGTGTGTTTGAAGTTATCTCAACTTCTGGCGATACCCATTTGGGCGGAACCGATATGGATGAATTATTGGTAAATTATATTGCGGGCGAATTTAAAAAAGATTCCAGTTTGGATCTTTCCAAAGACAAAATGGCAATGACTCGTTTGCGGGAAGCGGCGGAAGAAGCGAAAATTGAGCTTTCTTCAACTTTAGAAACCGATATAAATTTGCCATTTATTACGGCTGATCAAAACGGCCCCAAGCATTTACAGCTCAAAATAACCCGGGCAAAATTAGAGGAATTAGTTAAGCCGATTATTGAAAAATGCCGTCAGCCGATGGAGCAAGCTTTAAATGACAGTAAACTAACGCCGCAGAATATTACACGGATTATTATGGTGGGCGGGCCAACGCGGATGCCGATTATGCAAAAATTCGTAGAAGACTATGTTGGCAAGAAGATTGAACGCGGCGTTGACCCGATGGAATGCGTAGCGATGGGAGCAGCGGTTCAAGGTGCGGTGCTGAGCGGTGACATGAAAGATGTTTTATTGCTGGATGTTACACCTTTGACCTTGGGAATTGAAACAATGGGCAGTGTGGCCACGCCTTTAATTGAACGTAATACAACTATTCCGACTTCCAAATCGCAGATTTTTTCCACCGCCTCTGACAATCAGCCAGGCGTTGAAATTCATGTTTTGCAAGGAGAGCGGCCAATGGCGAAAGATAACCGGACACTCGGCCGGTTTATGCTGGACGGTATTCCGCCGGCGCCCCGAGGTGTGCCGCAAATTGAAGTTATTTTTGATCTTGATGCTAACGGCATCTTGACCGTTACTGCCAAAGACAAGGCGACCGGAAAATCACAGAACATTACCATTAAGGATTCTTCCGGTCTTTCCAAGGAAGATATTGAAAGGATGAAACAAGAAGCAGAGGCTCATTCAGCCGATGATCGCAAACAGAAAGAATTAATTGATTTACGCAATCAAGCCGACGCGATGACTTATAGCGTAGAAAAAACTTTGCGCGATGCAGGTGATAAAGTCCCGGCCGAGATTAAAAAAGGCGTTGAAGAAAAAATCGAAGCGGTGAAAAAAATCAAAGATAGCAATGATGAGGAAGCTTTGAAAAAAGCGGTAGATGAATTATCCCAAGAAATTCAAAAGATTGGTTCGGAAATGTATAAACAAGAAAAAGCGACCGAAAAAGAAGT
>CAZYIG010000086.1:0-4175 GCA_964647205.1 uncultured Candidatus Saccharibacteria bacterium
GAAAAATGACAATGTAAAATTCAAAATTTATAAATCCATCCCGCAGCTGCGGGATACCAAAACTTTACATTTTGAGATTTACATTTTAAATTTTATAGGCTTGTCACCGATGCCACCTTATCTCCCCCGTCTAACTTCATAATCCTGACTCCCTGTGTCGCTCGGCCGAGTGAAGAAATTGAACCTAGTGAAGTTCTAATTACTTGCCCTTGTTGAGAGATAGCAATAATATCTTCTTCATCGCCAACGAGAATTTCCGCCATTACAATTGCGCCAGTTTTTGGCGTTACTTGCGCTGCCTTGATTCCTGAACCACCGCGTTTTTGAACTTTAAATTGCTTGAGGTCAGTTTTTTTGCCATAACCGTTTTCGGTAACGACCAGAAGCTCCTTTTTTAAGTTTTGCTTGTCCGCCGTAGCTTTAGCGGAGGCGGAAGCTTTTATAACGTCCATACCAACTACTTCATCTCCCTTTTTTAAACGAATTCCCCAAACACCGCTGGCTGAACGACCCATTGAGCGGGCATCTTTTTCTTTAAAGCGGATACTCTGACCCTTAGCTGTTACTAAAATTATTTCATCCTGTCCCGACGAAGCCTTGACCCAACGCAATTGGTCATCTTTGTCTAGCTTCATCGCAATCAGGCCTGATCGGCGCACATTAGAAAAGTCTTCCATTGCTGTCTTTTTTATTATACCATTTTTTGTCATCATCACCAGAAAGTTTTCCTCATCATTAGCTGATTTCGCTCCTTCGCCTTTTTTCTTATTCTTTAGATTCTCTTTCAGAGCCACCAAGGCTGACACCTCTTCTTTGGGTGCTAGCTCTAAAAAATTAACAATTGCCTGTCCTCGCGCTACCCGGCTTGCTTCGGGAATTTCATAAGCTTTGGTTTGAAAAACGCGGCCGCCAGTGGTAAAAAAGAGTAAATTATCATGCGAGTTAACGCAAGCCAGATGCTTAACTAAATCTTCCTCGCGAGTAGTAATACCGGAGATACCTTTGCCCCCTCGGTGTTGAGCTCGGTAATTTTTTGGGTTCATCCGCTTGATATAGCCACCTTGCGTCAGAGTGATAATGCACTCTTCTTCCGGAATCAAATCTTCTTCTTTAAACTCGCCAACCGGCGAAACAAAAACTTTGGTCCGACGGCCATCATCATATTTTTGTTTCAGGTGGTTCAATTCTTCCTTAATTATACCCAAAATTTTCTTAGGCGATTTCAATAGGTCTTCAAGGCTAGAGATCAGACTCTTTTTTTCTTTGAGCTCATCTTCAATTTTTTTCCGTTCCAAGCCCGCCAATGTCTGCAACTTCATTTCCAAGATTGCCGAAGCCTGAACTTCAGTCAATTTAAATTTATGGCAAAGAGCCGTGTGCGCCGTTTCTTTAGTCGGCGATTTTCTGATTGTTGCGATTACGGCGTCAATATGATCCAGCGCCTTTTTCAGCCCCTCTAAAATATGCACCCGCTCTTTTGCTCGCGCCAAATCAAATTGCGTCCGGCGCGTGATGACCTTATAACGATGTTCCACGTATTGTTCCAAGAAGTTTTTAAGCGGCAACACCTGTGGCTGTAAGCCGTCAACCAGCGCCAACATGTTTAAATGAAAAGTTTTCTGCAGATCAGTCAATTTATATAGCCGATTCAGCACTTTTTGCGGATAGGCCTCGCTTTTTAAATCAATTACAATCCGGACACCGTCTTTATCAGATTCATCACGAATATCTTTGATGCCCTCAACTTTTTTATCTTTAACTAAGTCCGCGATTGTTTCCAGTAACGACGCCTTATTAACCTGATAAGGAATTTCCGAAATAATAATCTGGCGCAAACCTTTTTTATCTTCAATAATTTCGGCAATCCCCCGATTGACGATGGCCCCCTTGCCCGTTGAGTAAGCCTGCACAATGGCCTGCCGGTCATAGATAGCTCCGCCGGTTGGAAAATCCGGTCCCTTAATAATTTTTAATAGATCTTCATTACTTGCCTTAGGATTTTCAATCAGATAATTTATGCCATCAACCAGTTCTCCCAAATTATGAGGCGGAATGCTGGTGGCCATGCCAACGGCAATACCCATCTGACCATTTAGTAACAACTGCGGTAACTTAGACGGCAAAACCATCGGTTCCTGCCGCGTACCATCATAATTATCAACCCAGTTAACTGTATCCTTATCAATATCCTGCATCATTTCTTCGGCCAGCGCTGTTAGGCGGCACTCGGTGTAACGCATCGCCGCCGCTCCATCGCCGTCCAATGAGCCAAAGTTTCCCTGGCCATGGATTAGCGGGTATCTCAACGAAAAATCTTGCGCCAAGCGGACCATCGTATCATAAACCGCCACGTCGCCGTGCGGATGATATTTTCCCAGCACTTCGCCGACGACCGTTGCTGATTTTCTGAATTTAACATTCGCTCGGAGTCCCATGTCCCACATCGCGTAAAGAATCCGCCGGTGCACCGGTTTTAGGCCATCCCGAACATCCGGCAAAGCGCGGCCGACAATGACGCTCATCGCATAATCCAGATAACAATCCTGCATTTCCTTAACAATTTCTTGAGGTTTTACGTTTCCTATATCCATATAACAAAGTTCAAAATGCAAAAGTCAAAGTTTAAAATTTAGGTACCGCGCTTGCTTCTAGCAAGCGCGATTTATATGTCCCGCTAAAGCGGGACACCATAATTTTACATTTTGATATTTAAATTTTTAATTAATTTATTCTACTCAATCGGCAACTTATCATCAATAACCGGCTGTTCGCTTGGCGTGGGACTACTGCTTTCGCTAGCCGGACTATTAATTGAGTCAACTATATTCTCAATTCCTGCCCCTAGACTCCCCCAAAGAGTCGGCATATCCTTTTTTACCTGATCCAAACCTTGCATAATTTTTTTATCATCGCTCCCTTGTTCATTTTTTGCTGTCAGCAAATCATTCAGCGACCAGAACCAAAAGCCTAAAACAAAAATCATACAAAAAGCAACTCCGACCCACATAATTTGAAGGCGGATATAACGCGGTTTTTTTTGCAAATTTCCGATAAAATCAGCTAGGCTCACTAATTTACACGAATTTCCGCTAATCAAACACGAATTATTCGTATTTTATTCGTGCTAATTTGCGCCTGATTCGTGATAACTAAATCTTCATCACCACTACCTCCGTTTCTTCTTGCGGCAAATCCTTCTTTTTTATCGTTAGCTTGTCTACAACTTCTTTTTTCCCAACTCCCATTTCTTTCAGAAAAACGTCAACTCCGTCCATCTTGATGTTCAATCCCGGAATTTTATAATGCATAGGAATCACTAACTTCGGTTCAATCTGATTAATGATTTCTACCGCGTCTTCGCCATTAATTGTAAAGATTCCGCCAACCGGAATCATCAGAATATCAACTCCGTTGATTTCTTCAATTTGAGTGTCGTTCAATTTCTCTTCACCCAAATCACCCAAATGACAAATTTTTATTCCCTCTATTTCTATAATATAGATGGTATTAGTCCCCCGCTCCTTTCCTTCCTTATTATCATGAAATGAAAGAATACCTTTAATGCTTATCCCCTTAGTTTCATATTCCCCCGGCCCTTTGATGACTAGCGGTTCGCCCGTTAGCGCGTCATAATTATTATGATCGCGGTGCTGATGAGAGATTGTAATAATATTAGCCGCTCCGCGCGGCGGCGTTAGCCCGATTTCTTTGCAAAAAGGATCGGTAAAAAGCACCGTCTCTCCGCTTTGGATTTTAAAACAAGATTGTCCGTACCAAGTAATAACCATATATTATAAATTTTCAATGCTCAATTTTCAATTTTCAATTAGGTCCCGCTATAGCGGGACTTTTTGGAAATTAATAACTAGCAGCTGATAATTGAGTACTTTTATCTTTTAATTTTATCATAGAAATTTTCGTCTGTATACCCCGTTAAAAGTTGGCTACAATTTTTATTATACCTCATAAAAAGCCGCAGGCAAAATCGCCCGCCTAGACTTGACGGTCTAGTCGAGGCTGGCCCGCTTACTTGAATATTCACCCAACATGGCTGAACTTTTATACGGGGCCAATAGCCTTCGGATGCCTTGCCAAATCTCGCTTTCTATAATATACTAACACAGTATTTAAGTGCCGAAAAAACCGCTGATTTAATGAAACTAAGATCAGCTAAT
>CAZYIG010000087.1:0-4071 GCA_964647205.1 uncultured Candidatus Saccharibacteria bacterium
CTTTAGCTTATGATTTATAATAACCGTTAGTTATCTCTGCTTATAATGTTTATTGCTATAAGACAGTTAACAGCTAGCGGGGCAGGCAAAATGAAAAATGACAGTCTAAAATTAAAAATTTATTTATTTTTTCGCGTATATGAAAAGTTTTATTTAAATCTTTGGCGAGGAATTACTTTTCTGAAACGCTCAGTTTTGTGAGCGGGCATGGTGCCCCGCAGCTGCGGGGCGAGCGAACAAAACTGGCGAATAAAATTTCCTGGCTGGGGAAATTTTATGTTTTCAGAAAGTAATTCCGAGCCATATTTTATCGTCGCGCGAGAGTTTTTCTGGTTTTCTTTTGCCGGTGCAAAAGAGAACAATAATTAATTCAACCCCGTGCTCCCAAAACGGTTTTCACCTCGCACCGTTTGAGGCATCTCGTCTACTGACTCTATTTCCGGCGATTCAATTTTTTGAATTAAAAGCTGGGCAATTTTTTGACCCCTTTTTATAACATAGCCTTCTTTTCCCAGATTTACGAGACCAATAATATATTCACCCGTGTAATTGCTGTCGTAGACACCACCAATACTAGTAATGCCGGATTTGTGAGCCAGGCCACTTTTATCCCAAATTAAACCGACATAACCCTCGGGAATTTTAATGGCCACGCCTGTTGGACAGCTGATTTTTTCACCCGGCGCCAGCGCCGCGTCAGTAATTGAATACAAATCCATCCCCGCATCTCCCGCTAGCGTATATGCCGGTATCTTAGCCTCTGGATTTAATTTTTTAATTAAAATTTTCATAAATCGGAAATTTTTTAGCTAAATAATTAACCATTTTTTTTATTTCTGTTTTTATTTTTTTGTCATTTATATTCTTAATTAATTTAATCACTAAACTAGCCACCTGCACTGCCTCTTTTTCTTTTAACCCTCGCGTCGTTATCGCCGGCGAGCCAAGTCTTAAGCCCGACGGATTATAAGGCGGCTTGGCATCATTTGGAATAGTATTGCGATTAACATAGATTCCAACTTTATCTAACTCGTCTTGAATTAGCTTTGTATCATGATCAATCAGGTCCAGAACCATTAGATGATTATCCGTGCCATCACTCACCAAACGGAAACCTTCTTTTTTAAATTCATTAGCCATCGCTTGCGTATTTAAAATAATTTGGTGTTGATATTTTTTGAAAGCTGGCTGGTTGGCTTCAAAAAAACAAATGGCCTTGGCCGCAATCATATTATCCAGCGGCCCGCCTTGCGTGCCCGGGAACACCGCCTTGTCAATAATTTCTGCTAATTCTTTTTTACATAAGATAAGCCCGCCCCTTGGCCCACGCAATGTTTTATGAGTCGTCGCCGTCACAACATCGCACCAAGGAAACGGATGCGGATGTTCGCCCGTCGCCACCAAACCCGCAATATGAGCAATATCGGCCATTAGATAAGCTCCGATTTTTTTAGCAATTTTTGAAAAGCCTTCAAAATCCAGTTGGCGGGAATAAGAAGTAGTGCTGACTACAATTAATTTTGGTTTAAATTCCAACGCAATCTTTTCAACTTGCGCTAAGTCTATCCGCTCGGTTTTAGGGTCTACACCATAAAAAGCAAATTTATAAGTTAAACCGGAAAAATTGATTGGTGAACCATGTGTTAGGTGGCCACCCGATTTTAAATCAAATCCTAAAATTTTGTCGCCCGGTTTAAGCAATGCCAGATAAACCGCGGCATTAGCTTGAGAACCAGAATGCGGCTGAACATTGGCATACTCGGCGCTAAAAAGCTGTTTGGCACGCTCAATGGCTATCTTTTCAATCTGATCAATAATCTCGTTACCGCCATAATAACGCTTGTCCGGATACCCCTCGGAATATTTATCAGACAGTGACGTTCCCATCGCCCGTAAAACTTCTTCTGAAGCGTGATTCTCTGATGGAATTAAAGTCAGCCCGTTGCGCTGGCGATCAATTTCTTGTTTGATTAATTTTTGAATCTGGTTATCTTTCATTTTTTTATCTCTTTAATTATTTTATCCAGTTGTAAAAAAAGATTTTGCCAAGAAGTGTCATTCGCAATCGTCCAATCGGCCATCGCGATTGGCCCGGCTTGAGATAGATTGGCAATCTGGCAATAATCTCGGCTCTGCGCCTCAACAGGCGTTAACGGCCGAACTTTTCTTTTAACCAAGCGCGCGTAGCGAAATTTAGGCGGCGCATAAATTGCGACGGTCAAAAAATTATCGCCAAAAACTTTTTTAAATTCTAAATATTCTGCCCAACTATACAAGCTCTCCACCAGAATATGCTGGCTATTATTTTTTAATTTTTTTATTTTTTTTATCGCCCATAAAGCATAGCAAGCCGGCCCGTATTTTTGACGTAATTCCTCACGAATTTTTCTTTCGTTTTTCTCGTTAATGGCCAGGCCTTGACGCGCCATTTCCTCAAAAGTTGCGTCACCCAAATAAAATTTAGGCCAAGCCAGTTTTTTGACTAAATAATTTATTGCTTCGGTCTTACCGCTTCCCGGCAATCCGACAATCGCCATAATTTTCCGTTTTGGCATACCGGGTAGTAGAAACTCGGCCATATTTATAAAGTTAATTAGCCTGATTAAATTTGCCGAGCTTTATAGTTTTATGCAAACTTATTAGCTAGCAATGATTCCTTTAAGCCGCCGAGTTTTCACTACCCGGCATAAAAAAAGGACCCTCTTGATATATTCGTTTATATCCGAAATATACCAAAAAAGTCCTTAAAAATCAATTAGATTCTATACCATCAGATTAGGAAAGCATTTTCTCTTTTAGGGCCCTAGATTGATTAATTACTTCTTGATGAATTTCTTCAATACTTTTTTCGCCATCAATCACGATGAAAAAATTCTCAAATGGCTCGAAGTGAGCCAAGCGCTTGTAACTATCAGCGATGCGATGCATTTTCTCCAGTTCTTCAAAAATCCGGATTTTTGTTCCCCTTTTAGCGATACGTCGTAAACATTCTTCTGGGCTTGTCTCCAAAAGAAAAATCTTGTCGGGACAGATAAAATCCTCATTAAGCTTAAAGAGCACGCGAAACGATACGCCCAGAGCACCAAAGGCAATGGAAGAAAAAGCATAGCGATCAGAGATAACTGTTTTTCCTTCGCGCAGAGCCGGAATAATTTCTTTCCGCAAATGCTCAGCCCGATCTTGCGCGAATAATTCCTGCAATTGTAAAGGAACTAAGTTCATCTTTCCCTCCAAAGCTTCCTTTATTTTCTGGCCAGCCTCGGTCCATTGAGTTGGCTCCTTGGTTAAGAGCGTTGCCCAGCCACATTTATCAAGATGTTCTTTTAAAAGTCTGGCCTGTTCGCTTTTACCCGATCCGTTCAATCCCTCAAAAACAACAAACTTTCCTCCGTACAAATTCTGCTTCATAACGCCTCCTCGTCATAAGATATTTTAAAACTGCTGTCTTATCTTTTTTTACCAATTTCCTTAAAAATCAAATTATTTTTTGGAATATATTGACGATATTTGATCTTGGCCAAATTTAGCATTTTTTTTGATGCCCGCCAAACATCATCTTGGTGGTATTTATCGCTTTCGTAGATAATCTCTTTTATCCCCTTTTGAATAATAACTTTGGTACACTCATTGCAAGGAAATAACGTACAATAGAGCTTTGCTCCGTCGCTTAAGTTATTGGCATTTAAGACCGCGTTTTCTTCGGCGTGAACCACGTAAGCATATTTTTTGTCACAAAAATCTCCTTCTCTTCTCCAAGGCAAGCTGTCATCGGAACAACCCCGAGGAAAACCATTATAGCCCAGCCCGATAACGACATTTTTATCATTTACCAGACAGGCTCCATTTTGAGTATTTGGGTCTTTTGAGCGCTGGGCAATAATCCGGCAAATTTGCATAAAAGTCTCGTCCCAGCTAAAATAATCTTTCCGCTTATCTCGTTTCATTGTTTTTATAAAAAATTTATAGTGAATTAATTTTAAACTGCCCAAAAACAAAAAGCAAGGCCTTTATTCGGCCTTGCTTTTCTGTGTGAAATTTAAAGAGAGTTAGTTGATTTCAAAACGCTCAAGC
>CAZYIG010000088.1:0-4052 GCA_964647205.1 uncultured Candidatus Saccharibacteria bacterium
TTAATATATTCGCAAGTTTGTGCAAGCGTTTTTTTAAAATCTTGCGATTCGATAAATTTTTCTTGAATAAATTTTCTCAACGCCACGTGCTCTTCGTACCCCCAATCGTACTCTACCAACTGATTTTTAAACCATAAATTTAGCAAAACCGTCATAGCTTCTTTGACATTCCAAAAATCTTTATCCGATAATCCCCGATCCAAGCAAAATCCTTGCCATTGCTTATGAAAAAAAATGTGCATAATTTCATGCATGGCAACTTGGGTATTTTTTAAGACACTATTATGAATACTAACCGCAAAATAATTTTCAGCATAATTATAGCCGCAACCATATCTTGCGCTAAAAAATCCTTTTATTTCCTTAACCTCAAAAAAAGAAGATAACTGCGTACGATTCGCCAAACAATCAAAAAACTCTCCCTCTATGCTATCCCAGTATCCTTGGAGATCGCTAATAAGCATATCCATTATCTGACTCTTTTTCTCCCACTTCAAATTTAAATATTCCTGCAAATCTTTTTCGGAAGGCGATTGTCCGCATTGCTGAATAATTTGCCTCAACTCCCAATCGGATTGCCTGCTTTTATGCGCTGTTTCTAGGCCAATTCTAAGATTCCAAATATCTTTTTCTTGACTGTAATCAAATTTAACTTTTGGATGGGTCATTTATGTCTTTTCTCTTCTTTTTATAGATACAAAATATAGTCTTCGCTCGTTGCCGGAATTTCGGTCGGGAGAAAATTACTAGCCTTAAACTCGCCAGCTTGTCCGGAATCCTTTTTTGATAAAATAAATTTTACCAAAGAATAAACCTGCTCATTGATTAAGGCTTTTTCTTTATTCATAAATTCAAAACTAACCAATTCTTGGCCATCAACCTTCAACTTGTCTAAGTTTAATACCGTTGCCTGAAAAATAAAATAGACCGTATTTTCTTCTGCTGTTTTTCTAAAGCGAACGGCCAAAAGAGAGTCAATTTTTATCTCTACGCCTAGCTCTTCTTTCAACTCTCTAGCCAAAGCCTGCTCGGGTGTCTCACTTTCTTCCGCGTATCCTTCGGGCAATGTCCAAAGATCTTTAAAAATACCGTAACCCCTTTTAACCAACAAAACTTCGCCCAGTTGATTTTGGACTAGCGCGCCAACACAAATTTTGCAAACTGATTGATTTTTTTTCATATTTCAAGAGAAAGATTACTGACACTGCTCTTGCTTTGCATAGCGATATTTTGTACGATGCCCAAAGCCATAAAATTAATTAAAAGATTACTGCCGCCATAGCTTAAAAACGGCAAGGCGATGCCAGTAATCGGCATGATGCCCAAACTCATGCCAACGTTAATAGAAATTTGGGCAAAAACCATTACGGCAAAACCCGCCACAAAAAGGCGGAAAAAATTATTACTGCAAATAAAAATTATTCTGATGAGTCGGTAAAAGAATAAGAGATAGGCTCCAAATAAGAACAGAACACCCGTAAAACCCCATTCTTCGGCAAAAACGGCAAAAATAAAGTCCGTGTGTTTTTCCGGCAAGAAATTTAGTTGTCCTTGCGAGCCTTGGCCTAGTCCCTTACCCCAAAGACCACCGGAACCAACCGCGATTTTTGATTGGATTAAATTATAGCTATAACCCAACGGATCTTTTGAAGGGTTTAAGAAAGTCAGCAGACGCTCCTTCTGATATGGTTTTAAAGCAAAGCTCCAAGCCAGCGAAGCCACCAGAAAACCAAGAAATAAAACAATTAAAAGATGCCTCTGCTTCATTCCGCTTAGCAAAACCGTGCCCAGCCAGATTGAAGCTAAAATCAGGGCTGAACCCAAATCGGGCTGGCGCAAAACTAAAACGGCCGGAATCGCCATATAAAGCGCTGAAATAATAATGTGACGCGCCCGGTAAACTTCAACGTGCCGAGCCGAAAAATATTTGGCCAAAATTAAAATCAAAATTATTTTAGCCGCCTCAACCGGCGCAAAACCCAGTTCACCGACACGAAACCAACCCGTCATCCCTCTGATTTTTGATCCAAAAATTAAAACAGCAACCAAGGCCACTAAAGAAAAAAAGTAAACCGCCACCAAAAATAAAGAGTTATTTTTGTAAATTCGCGCGTCAGCCAGCCCCAGAACAAGCATGGCAATTATACCTATTCCAACAAAAATAAGCTGCTTAATAAAAAAATTGCCGCTTTCTTGGCTGGCATTAAGACTTAATCCCCAAAGTTCTAACAGGCCAACTGAACAAAGCACGAGAACTGTTACCGTTAGAACCCAATCACTTTTTTTTATTAATTGCCACACACATATATAATTAAAAATTTAAATCTCAAAATGTAAAATTTTGGTATTCCGCTACGCGGAATTTATTAGACATATAAATCGTCGCCAAGCGACTCCATAATTTTTAACTTTGATTTTTACATTTTTAATTTCTTCTAATATTGCTGAAACTTTTCCGGCGCCCCAAAACGAAGCATAAAATTATCATTAGAAAATAGATTCGTATCAACCTGCATTTCGGCTGATTTAATCTGACCATTAAATGATGAAAACCAAAGAGCTGAAAAATATCTGTCTTCCCCGGCTAATACTGTCCTGGCTTCTGTTTTATTAACGCCGATTATTTTGTTATTTTCATCAAAAAGAATAACGGCAACTAAAATTCTATCAAAATCATAATTACTGTTATTTTTTATAATCCCCGAGGCTTGCGCGCCTTCTTTGTTGTCTGCCAACGGCTGAACTAATTTATCATGAATATAAATTTCTGGTTCTTGATAATCCTGGCTAAGTTTGAGCCATTCTTCCTTACTCACCTTATCAATTGTTACCGTAACCTTAGCCGGGATAGCTGATAGAATAAGATTGCCTACAATCAAATATTTTGACTGGCCGGGCAAAATAAAATCCTTGCTTTTTTGCTCAAGAATCAAGGCACCGGTCTCGTCAAAAACTGTAAAATTATACCTTATTAATGATAAACCGTAATTAGGATTAGGGTTTACAATTCTGGCGGCCAAATCATAATGATTATCTTTAAGCGCAATTGCTTGAGCCCACTGAACTTCAATATCTTTTATCGTCAAACGCTCGCAACTCATCGCGCAAGACCCGCCACAATCTATGCCTCCTTCTTTTTGGTTCTGCTTACCATCAAAACAAGTTGCACTTTGATAAAAAATGCCAAAATAGACCCACAGGCCCAGCAAAGTTAAAATCAACGCCAGAATACAGGAAATGATTATTTGTTTGCTCTTTCGATAGTCCATATATTTATATTATACACAATCTTTACAAATAAAAAAAGGCACTGTTTTGGCGGTCCCGTAAAATCCCGCAAAGCGGGATCACGGGACGCGGCGGCCGGATTTTACCCCGTGTTTCGCGTAGCGAAATTTACGGGGCTCGCTGAAACTTAAGTTCCAACTACCACCCCGAGATGCCGCCTACGGCGACAACGGGGCAAGTCAGCTTGACTTATTTGCGCCAAAATAAAAAAGGAGTGCATGGTCTTGGCGACGGCCTACTCTCGCTAAGGCTTAAGCCCTAACTACCATCAGCGCTGAGTCGTTTAACTTCTCTGTTCGAAATGGGAAGAGGTTTTACCAACTCGCTTGAATCACCAAGACAATACACTCCTTTTCACTTTTTTTATTTTAGCGCAAAATTCACTCGCTTGAATTTACCCCGTTACTCCGCCAACGGCGGAGTTTTTCGGGGCCACCAAAAAAGTGCCTTCTTTATATAAAATATTGAATATCGTAAGATAAAATCTAAATAATTTAGCGCGTTACTCGTATGCTTGCCGTCTGTTTTCAAACACAGAGCGGAGCAAGAATGATTTATTAGTACTCCTCGGCTCAACGCATTACTGCGCTTACACCTAGAGCCTATCAACCTCGTAATCTACAAGGAATCTATGATATCTAATCTTGGGGTCTGCTTCGCGCTTAGATGCTTTCAGCGCTTATCAGATCCAGACATAGCTACCCAGCGATGCTCCTGGCGGAGCAGCTGGTACACCAGCGGTCTGTTCCTCTCGGTCCTCTCGT